>CAYGUQ010000082.1:0-11486 GCA_964352995.1 uncultured Rhodobacterales bacterium | reverse complement strand
CGAGGATCGTGCTCCAGAAGCGTCGCCGCGGCAGCGCATGGGCGACGACATGGCGCCACTCCCAGCGCTTCATCGCCCCGAGGAAGCCGAAGAGCGCCCCGGACGCTCCCACCATCGGCACGAACTCCAGCCCGGTGTCGGCGATCAGGCCGAAGAACAGCGCCCCGACCGCCGCCGTGCCGACGAAGAGCGCCAGCATCGCGCGCTCGCCGACGGCCCGGCACAGGTGGGAGCCGAGCGCGAGGAAGACGCCGGTGTTCATCGCCACATGCAGCAATCCGCCGTGGAAGAAGGCGTGGCTCACGAACGACCAGTAGAACGAGACCGGCACGTTCTGGCCGGACCGCCACGCCTCGAAATAGATGTCGTAGAAGGCGACGTAGCGATACACGTTCCAGCGGATTCCGCGCGGCAGGACGCCGATGTCGCTGAGCGTCAGCGTCAGCTCGATCGCGACGAAGATCGCCGCCATGGCCCAGACGATCGGCGGCGCGCCCGTCTTCATGGCGCGCGCCGTCGCGCCCGGCCGCGCCCATCCGCTTGACCGGCGCGTCCGCGCCGCCTATCACCCGCCCGCATCGCGCCGGGGGAGTGAGAATGTCGGAAGTCGCTGGCCATGCCCACCGCGTGTTCTCGGGCGTCCAGCCCACTGGGAACCTCCATCTGGGCAATTATCTCGGCGCGGTCAAACGCTTCGTTGAGATGCAGGGGCGCGGCGCAGAGACGCTGTATTGCGTCGTGGACCTCCACGCCATCACCGTGCCGCAGAAGCCCGCCGAGCTGCGCGGCGCCATTCGGGAGCTGACCGCGGCGTTTCTCGCCTGCGGGCTCGACCCCGAGCGCTCGATCATCTTCAACCAGAGCCAGGTTCCCGCCCACGCCGAGCTTGCTTGGCTCTTCAACTGCGTCGCCCGCATCGGCTGGCTCAACCGCATGACGCAGTTCAAGGAAAAGGCCGGCAAGGACCGCGAGGGCGCCTCGGTCGGCCTCTACGCCTACCCGGTTCTGATGGCCGCCGACATCCTCGTCTACAAGGCGACGCATGTGCCGGTGGGCGAAGACCAGAAGCAGCATCTGGAGCTGGCGCGCGACATCGCCGCCAAGTTCAACCTCGACTTCGAGGCGCCGGACTACTTCCCTCAGCCCGAGCCGCTGATCGAGGGGCCGGCGACGCGCGTGATGAGCTTGCGCGACGGCACGAAGAAGATGTCGAAGTCCGACCCGTCGGACCTCAGCCGCATCAACCTCACCGACGACGCCGACGCCATCGCGCTCAAGATCCGCAAGGCGCA
Organism: uncultured Rhodobacterales bacterium; assembly: GCA_964352995.1. GTDB lineage: Bacteria > Pseudomonadota > Alphaproteobacteria > Rhodobacterales > Rhodobacteraceae > Rubrimonas. The sequence goes on along the minus strand of CAYGUQ010000082.1, from coordinate 10,194 downwards.
GACCGACCCCGAGCCGCTGCCCGAGACGGTGGAGGGGCTCGCCGGCAGGCCGGGCGCCGACAACCTCGTCGGCGTCTACGCGGCGCTGTCGGACCGCACCAAGGCCGACGTGGTGACGGAATGGGCCGGCAAGCCGTTCTCGGCGTTCAAGCCGGCGCTGGCCGACCTCGCCGTGCAGAAGGTGGCGCCGATCGCCGCGCGGATGCGCGACCTGCTCGCCGACCCCGGCCACATCGACGCGGTTCTGGCGAACGGGGCCGAGCGCGCTTCGGCCATCGCAGAGCCGGTCGTGCGCGGCGCCTACGACCTCGCCGGGCTGCTGCGCACGCGGGCCTGAAGCCCGGCTCAGCTTTCGTCGTCGGCGTCGTCGGCGTCGTCGGCGGTCTTCGCGGCCTCGGGCCGGAAACCGCTGGCGACGACGTACATCTCGGCGCTGTCCTTGCGGCTGGCCGGCGGCTTGACATGGGCGACGGAGGCGAAGCGGCGCTTCAGCATCGCCAGCAGCTCGTTCTCGGCGCCGCCCTGCAGCACCTTCGCGACGAAGGTTCCGCCCGGGTTCAGCACCTCGCAGGCGAAGAGCGCCGCCGCCTCGCAGAGCGCGACGATGCGCAGGTGGTCGGTGGCGCGGTGCCCGCTGGAGGCGGCGGCCATGTCCGACAGCACGACGTCGGCCGGCCCGGCGAGGGCGTCCTTGACGACCTGATCGGCGTCGTCGGCGAGGAAGTCGAGCTCTAGGATTTCGGCGCCCTCGACATGGTCGACCGGCTGGATGTCGACCCCCAGCACGAAACCTCGCGCCTTGCCCTGCTTGCGCCCCAGCGCGTTGACGCGCGCGACGGCGATCTGGAGCCAGCCGCCCGGCGCGCAGCCGAGGTCCACGACGCGGGCGCCGGGCACGAGGAAGCGCTGGCGGTCGTCGATCTCCGACAGCTTGTAGGCGGCGCGCGAGCGGAAGCCCTCGCGGTTGGCGCGCTGGACGTAGGGGTCGTTGAGCTGGCGCTGGAGCCAGAGCGTCGAGCTGAGCTTGCGCCCCTTGGCGGTCTTGACGCGGGTGTGCAGGGCGGCGCGGCCGCCGTCCGTCGCCTTGCCGCCGCCGGCGCCGCGCCCCGCGCCCGGCTTGCCGCCGCCCTTTCCCCCGCCGCCGGCCATCGTCTTCAGACCCGGCTCGCGGAGCCGAGGCCCTCGCCGATCAGGCCGTAGAGAAGCCCCTCGCGCAGGCCGCGGTCGGCCACGCGGATGCGCTCGGTCGGCCAGAGCTTGAGCACCGTGGCGAGGATCGCGCCGCCGGCCACCAGCAGCAGCGAGCGGTCGGGCCCGATGAAGGGGTGGCGCGTGCGTTCGTCGTCGTCAAGCGCGACGATCTCGGAGATCACCGCCATGGCGCCGTCGCTCGGCAGCCACATCCCGTCGACCCGCGCGCGGTCGTAGCGGCGCAGGCCGAGATGGGCGCCGGCGAGCGTCGTCACGGTGCCCGACGCGCCGATGAGTTGATAGGCGCCGAGGGCGTCGCGCCGCTTGCCATAGGGCGCGAAGGCGCGGATTTCGTCCTCGAAGGCGGCGCACATGGCGTCGAACCGCGCCTTGGGGTTCTCGATGCTGCAGAACCTGTCATGCAGCGTGGCGACGCCGACCGGCGCGGAAACCCAGTCGACGATATGGGCGGCGGCCGCGCGCGCGCGGGCGTCCGCCTCCAGCGCGCCGCGGCGGGCCGGCGCCAGCGCCATCAGCAACCTGCCGCGCAGGTGCGGGGGCGTGCCGCTTAGGTCGATCCAGATCAACTCGGTCGAGCCGCCGCCGATGTCGACGACCATCAGCTGATCGGCCTCGGGAACGTGGAGCGGCGCGCAGCCTGCGACGGCGAGCCGTGCCTCCTCCTCCGCGGAGATGACGTCGATGCGCAGGCCGGTGCGCGAGCGGGCGCGCTCGATGAAGCCGGCGCGGTTGGCCGCGCGCCGACACGCCTCCGTCGCGACCGCCCGCATCCGCCGCACGCCGTGGCGGCGGATCTTCTCGGCGCAGACGGCCAGCGCGTCGAGCGCCCGGCGCATGGCGACCTCGCCGAGAACGCCGCTCTGCTCGACGCCTTCGCCGAGCTTCACGGCGCGGCTGAAACTGTCGACGACCTGGAAGCCGGCGGGCGTCGGGCGGGCGATGAGCAGGCGGCAGTTGTTGGTGCCGAGATCGACAGCCGCGAGCGGCGCGGCGCGGATGCCGGGACCGCCGCCTCGGCGCGTCTCGTCTTTCCTCTCGGCCTGCTCCGTCGGTGCGTCCATCCCACCCGATTAAACGAGGGGTAGCTGGGCGGCAAGGAGGCGCATGCGTCCGATCAGGCGCCGCCGGCCGCCGCCACGCGGGTCGGTCTCGCCTCGACGCCGATCGCGCGGCACACCTCGAAAGGCAGGTCGGGATTGTTCAGCGTGTAGATGTGCAGGTGCGACGCCCCTTCCGAGAGCAGTTGCGCGCACTGTTCGGAGGCGATGGAGACGGCGAGGTCGCGCGCGGCGTCGTCGTCGGCCGCCTTCTCGAAGGCGCTGGTCATCCAGTCGGGCACGGTCGCGCCGCAGCCCTCGGCGAACCGGCGCATCTTCAAGAAGTTCTCCACCGGCAGGATGCCGGGAATGATCGGCGCCTCGACGCCGGCCTTCACGCATGCGTCGCGGAACCGCAGGAAGGTGGTGTTCTCGAAGAAGAACTGAGTGATGGCGGTCTCGGCGCCGGCGTCCAGCTTGCGCTTGAGGTGGTCGATGTCGGCGCGCTGGTCGGCCGCCTCGGGGTGCTTTTCGGGGTAGGCGCCCACCGTGATGCGGTGCCCGCCTTCGCGGGCCAGCGCCTCGATCAGCTCGACCGAGCCGCCGAAGCCGTCGGGATGGGGGACGAAGACGCCGGTCTCCTTCGGCGGGTCGCCGCGCAGCGCGACGACGCGCGCGCAGCCCAGAGCGCGGTAGCTGCGCGCGACCTGCAGCGTCTCCTCGCGCGTGGCGCCGACGCAGGTGAGGTGGCCGGCCACGTCGAGCCGCGCGCGTTCGCGGATCGCCGCGATCGCCGCCAGCGTGCGCTCCCGCGTCGTCCCGCCGGCGCCGTAGGTCACCGAGACGAACTGCGGGCCGAGCGGCGCGAGGCGCTCCACTGACCGCCAGAGGTTCTGCGCCGCCGTCGGCGTCTTGGGCGGGAAGAACTCAAAGGAGATCGTCGGCGCTCGACGGGCGGGATCATGCATCGGGAAGGCTTCCTATGGGCGGCGCGTCGCACGCGAGCCGGTCAGTCCGGCAGGATAGGGCGCGGTCGCGCCGCGATCAACATGAGCGGCCGTCGCAGGCGCGCCGGGCCGCGCGCGATAGGTGGCGCCGATCCGTTGCCGTCGCGTTAAGAAACGCAAGACGCGCGGCGTAGCCCCGCCATGGGCGACGCCGCGCCGGTTCCGAGCATCGCTGCGTGAAGCCTACGCCCCGCAGCGGGCGGTTCGCCCCCGGTCGCTCGCCGCACCCTCGCGGGGGCCGGCCGGTCGCCCGATCGGCGGCCGGGTCAGCCGCCCGGCGAGAGCGGCAGGCCGGCCCGCGTCCAGCCGACGACCGACTCGGGATAGAGCTTCACGTTCTCAACGCCGGCGAGTTCCGACAGCGCGAACCAGTTGGTCGCCGCCCAGTGGCCGGTGTTGCAGAAGCTCACGATGGCGTCGCCGTCGGCTTCCGCCGCGAGGGCGCGGGCGCGCTCGAGCGCCGATTCCGGCGCCGTCACGCGGGGCGAGGAGGGCGCGAACCAGCTGCTGTGGACGAGGTTGAGCGCGCCGAACAGCGTGCCGGCCTCAAGCGCCGCGTCGTGCTTCTTGAGCCCGCGGAAGAACTCCTCGGGGCGCGCGTCCACCAGCACGGCGCCTTCGCCGCCCTCGGCGGCGCGCACGTCCTCCCGCGTCGCGAGCCAGTCGTCGGCGATGCGGGCCTCGAAGTCGCTGCGCGCGACCGTCGTCGGCTCCGTCGTCACCGGCAGGCCGGCGGCCTCCCAGGCCTTCTGGCCGCCGTTCAGGATCGCGATCTGCGCGACGCCGGCGGATTTCAGGGTCCAGTAGACGCGGGCGGCGGCGCCGAAGTCGGTGTCGCTCGCGCCGCGATAGGAGACCACCACCGGGGTCGCGGCGGTCACGCCGGCGGCCTGCAGCGTCTCGGTGAGCGCGGCGTCCGACACCAGCGCGCCGGGGTTCTCCTTGGGGCCGCGATAGGCGCCGTAGGGCGTGTTGACCGCGCCGGCGATGTGGCCGTCGGCGAAGCCCTCGGTCACCAGCTTGCCGGCCTTGTCCTTCACCGTCTCGGGCGGGCGTATGTCGAGCACGCGCAGGTCGGGCGCGCTCTCGATCAGCGCCGCAAGTTCTTCCGGCTCGACGAGTTTGCGCCACTCCGCAGCGACGGCGGGCTGCGCGACGGCGAATGTCAGCGCGACGAGGGCGAGCAGTCTTGCGAACATGGCGCTTCTCCTGAGAGCGGTTCACTGGCTGCGGCTATCTGCGCGCGGCCTTCGTCGCGCGCAACGGCAGGCCAGGTGCGAGGGCGCGCGAGGCGTTCGCCGCCGGCATGCGGCGGGCGAAGGATCATCCCGCATATCGCTCTGCGCCGGAACATGGCTCCGTCGAGATCGATACAGCGAGGAGGATGTTCCTATTTCGACGCCAGCTCCCTGCGCGTCACGCCTGTGCGCGCGGGCATCGCTCGGGCTTGAGGTCGATCAGCGGCGTGCCGTCGAGGCAGTCCAGCCCGCGGACGAGCAGCGTCGCGCCCTCCACCCCCAGCAGCGCGACGGGCGACGAGGCGACGGGATTCGGCCGCAGCGGCGAGCGCAGGGCGAAGGTGCCTACGGTCGCCCCGTCGCGGCGCGGGTTCTGCCGCAGGAGGTCGCGCCGCGCGCGATGCATCCAGTAGAGCAGTTGCAGTCGGGGCCTTCCCGCGACGCCGTCCAGCGCCTCCGCCCAGCGCGGATCGATCTCCACGCGGCAGACCGGGCCGGTCGCCATGTCGCCCTGCTTGGGGCAGTCGGCCGGATCGGTCCATGGCGTGCGGATGCGCCCGATGAACCAGACGCCGGCGTCGAACGCCGTCGGCGTGTCGGTCGCGATCTCTCCGGGGCGCAGGTCGGCGTCTGTCATCTCTCGCGCGTCGCAGGGGGCGGGAGCCGCCACGATGGCGCCGCAGGCGCGGGCCGGCAAGCGGGGGCCATTGCGCCGGGCACAATCGCGCCGTTGCAAGGACTCGGCGGCGGGCGTAGCGAAGGGTCATGAGCCTTGACCTTCTTCTCGCGCTGGCGGCGCTTGCGGTGGCCTCGACCTGGACGCCCGGGCCGAACAACCTGATGCTCGCGAGTTCAGGCGCCACCTTCGGCCTGCGCGCGACCCTGCCGCACGCGCTCGGCGTGGCGCTGGGCTTTCCGCTCATGCTGTTCGTCGTGGCGCTGTTTCTGGGCGAGGCGTTCCAGCGCAGCGAGATGCTCCGCGAGACGCTGCGCTGGGTCGGCGTGGCGCTGCTGCTGTGGCTGGGGTGGCGCATCGCGACCGCCGGCCGCGCGAAGGCGAAAGGGCGGGCGCGCCCGTTCACCTTCTTCGAGGCGGCGGCCTTCCAGTGGGTGAACCCCAAGGCCTGGGCGATGGCGGTGTCGACGGCGGCAACGTTCCTGAGCGGCGCCGCGCCGGTGCGGGAGGCGGCGCTCTGCGCCGGCGTCTTCGTGCTGAGCGGCCTAGGCTCGGCGCATGCATGGGCCGGTCTGGGCGCCGCCATCGGGCGGCTGCTGTCGACGCCCGGCCGCCTGACGGCGTTCAACGCGACGATGGGCGCTCTGGTGGCGGCGTCCGCGATCTATCTCGCGGTCGCCGATCTCTGAGCGTTTGAGCCGGGGCGCCGCCCAGGGCCTCTGGCGCTCAGTCGACGAGCGCGGCCTCGGTCGCGGCGCGGGCGGCGTCGATGTCGACGCCCGGCGCGAGCTCCACGACCCTGAGGCCGCCCTCGACCACGTCGAAGACGCCCAGGTTCGTCACGATGCGGTCGACCACGGCCTTGCCGGTCAGCGGCAGGGAGCATTCCTTGAGCAGCTTGCTCTCGCCGGCCTTGTTGGTGTGGTCCATGATGACGACCACGCGCTTGACGCCGGCGACGAGGTCCATCGCGCCGCCCATGCCCTTCACGAGCTTGCCGGGGATCATCCAGTTCGCGAGGTCGCCGGTCTCGCTGACCTCCATCGCGCCGAGGATGGAGATGTCGATATGGCCGCCGCGGATCATGCCGAAGCTCATCGCGCTGTCGAAGTAGGACGTGCGGTCGAGCTCGGTGATGGTCTGCTTGCCGGCGTTGATCAGGTCGGCGTCGACCTCGTCCTCGGTCGGGAACGGGCCCATGCCGAGCATCCCGTTCTCCGACTGGAGCGTCACGTCCACGCCGGCGGGGATGTGGTTCGCCACCAGCGTCGGGATGCCGATGCCGAGATTGCAGTAGAAGCCGTCCTCAAGTTCCTGCGCGGCCCTTCTGGCCATGTCGTCGCGTGTCCAGGGCATTTCTTGGTCGCTCCTCGGGCGTGACGGCCGCGCAGGAAGGCTCAGACCTTCAGGCGGCCACTTTCTTGACGGTGATGTCGGCGTGGGTGCGCAGCGCGTCCGCCATCATCACGGCGGCGTACTGGTGCGCCATCGCGGAGGCGAAGGTCGCGGCGATCTCGGGGTGCTTGTCCGAAAATCCCTTGCCGCTGTACTTGTCGGCGAGTTCGCGGCCGTCGGTGATGAACACGTCCATGCACTCACGGATTTCGCGGCGAAGCTGTTCGGTCAGCGAGTCGTATTCAGACATCTTCAAAGGCTCCGGTCAGGCGGCGCGGACAGTGCGCTGCTCGATCCGTTTTTCATGGCTGCCCTTGAAGATATGCTGAACGAAGATGCCGGGCGTGTGGATCATGTCCGGCTCGAGGGCGCCGAGCTCCACCAGTTCCTCCACCTCCGCGACCGTCACCTTGCCCGACATCGCGCAGAGCGGGTTGAAGTTTCGAGCCGTCTTGCGGAACACGAGATTGCCCTGAGCGTCGCCCTTCCACGCCTTTACGATGGCGAGATCGGCGCGGATGCCGCGCTCCAGAATGTAGGTTTCGCCGTCGAAGTCCTTGTGTTCCTTACCTTCTGCGATGACGGTGCCCACGCCGGTCTTGGTGTAGAAGCCGGGGATGCCGCAGCCGCCGGCGCGCAGGCGCTCGGCCAGCGTGCCCTGCGGATTGAACTCGAGCTGGAGCTCGCCGCTGAGATACTGTCGCATGAACTCGGCGTTCTCGCCGACGTAGCTCGAAATCATCTTTGCAATCTGGCGGCTCTCCAGCAGGACGCCGAGGCCGAAGCCGTCCACCCCGCAGTTGTTCGAGGCGACCGTCAGATCCTTCACCCCTGATTCGCGGATCGCCGCGATGCAGTTCTCGGGAATGCCGCAGAGCCCGAAGCCCCCCGCCGCGATCAGCATGCCGTCGCGCAGGACCCCGTCCAGGGCCTCGGCGGCGTTGGCGCGAACCTTCTTCATGTCGGATGTCCCTCCGGCGGCTGACGCCCCGTTCTATCCTCGCTTGTTGCGCTGCGCAAAGGGCTGCGAGCGCTCAGCGAGGCGGCAGGATGGCGCGGGCGGCGCGGGCGACCCGCGCCACCGGCCCGGCGTCGCCGCCCTCGCCGACGGATGCGCGCAGCGTCTGCTCCGAGCGGCTCGCGTTCAGCAGCCAGAAGAGCAGGTTGTCGCCGAAGACCGGGCTCTGGGTGATGGCGACGTGCTCCGACGGCAGCAGCAGGGTGCTGGCGAGCCCGGAGATCGGCGAGCGCAGGGCGATCTCGCGCAGATCCGCGTAACCCTGGCGCTCGTCCATGAGAGAGCTGGCGCGCAGGACCACGCCGTCGCCCTCCTCGAAGCCGACGATCTCGACGGCGCCGTCCTCCGGCGAGACGATCGCCGTGGCCGGCGTCAGGTAGCCTCCGCCGACGACGAGAAACGCGTCGAGCCCGTGCGGGAAACTCGCCGGACGGTCGAGCGCCGCCTGAAGCTGCTCCGCCCTCGCCAGCGCCTTGCGCTGGTGGGCGAGGCCGCGGGCGCGGCGCACCGCAGGGTCGCCGACGTTGGGCATGACCGCCTCGAGAACCGGCGCCGCCTCGGGCGACGCCAGCCCCCAGCCGAAGCGCTCCCAGACGCCGGGGTCGAAGATGTCCACCGCCGGGCCGGTCTCGTCGCCGTAGCGCACGCGGCCGTGCCGCAGCCGGGGCAGAAGCTGGTAGGTCGAGACATGCGTGCCGAGCAGCGCCGCCGGGAACTCCGGCTGAAGGAAGCCGAAGCTCTTGCCGTTCACGAGGTTCTCGAAGGCGATGACGGAGCCGGCGTTGGGCGGCGCGATCAGCACGACCGTGCCGACGGCGCCGACGCCCTCCCAGGTCAGCGGCGGCAGGCCGCCGTCGGCCGGCAGGTCCTGCGCGCCGTACATCAGGTAATAGCGGGCGACGAGCGCGCCCATGGAGTGCGCCACGATGTCGAACACGACCGGCTCGCTCGCCGCGCCGAAGACGCGCCGCCGCTCCGCCTCCACCTGCGCGCGCTTGCGGGTGATGAAGTAGTCGAGGTCCTGCGCGGCCTCCACGATGTCGCGCCGCCAGTCGTAGGGGAATTCGAAGGCGTCGAGGTTGTGGGCGCGTTCGGCGATCTCCGCGGCGCGGGTCTCGCGGAAGTCGTAGCCCCCGGCGATCAGGGTGCGGATGATGCCGCCATAGACGTCGAGCGAGAGCGTCGCGCCGAGGATGTCGGCCCGCGCCGTGCGGACGACGCCGGCAGGCCGCACCCCGTCGCGCAGCGCGCCGAGCGCGGCGCCCTCGGGGCCTATCGGCAGCGCCAGCAGGCCCAGCGCCTCGGGCGTGTCCGGCTCCAGCGCGAGCCGGCTCTCGCCGCCCCAGACCGTGACCTGCGAGTGCGTATCCACGAGCCGCGAGCCGAGCGTGCCGGGGATCGTGATCACCGGCCGCCGCGCCTCCGCGTCGATGGCGGCGACGTCGGCGTAGATGCGGGTGAGGTCCGGCGGGGCCGGATCGCTCCCGCACGCGGCGAGCCCGACCGAGGCAGCGACGAGGAGGGCGGCGATCCGGCGCATCAGGAGCCCGTCCGGGAGATGTTCGACCCCGATCCTATTTCCGAGCCGCGCGATGGGGAAGCCGCTATGCGCGCGGCGGGCCTTGCCGGACGGGAGCCTCGCAGAGCTGTGACCGGCGCGGAGGGCTGGCGACCCCGGAGGGACTCGAACCCCCAACCTCGGACTTAGAAGGTCCTTGCTCTATCCGGTTGAGCTACGGGGCCGGCGCGCCGCCCTTATCACAGAGCCGGGCGGCTTCGCGCAACAGCCGAGCCCGGCCGGGGCCTCGCTTTCAGTGCGTCCAGGGCGCCCGGCGCTCGGTGGCGAAGTTGTCGCCGTAGCCGCGCGGGCGGATCGTCGGCCGGCGCTTCTTCGGCTCCAGCACCTGAAAGGCGATCCTGTGGCGCTCGGCGTACTCCACCGCGGCCTCGCGGCTGTCGAAGCGGAGCTTGACCTGGCCGTTCATGTCGTCGCTGGAGGTCCAGCCCATCAGGGGGTCGATGGTCCGGCGGCTCTCTGGCGCATACTCCAGCACCCACGACTTCGTGTTGGCCTGTCCGGAAGTCATCGCGCTCCGGGCCGGCTGGTATATCTTGGCGAGCATCGGCTGGCTCCGCTGATTCATTGCGCTATGGATATGAAGGAGCGCGCCGCCGCGCTCAAGCGCCTCGGCGTCGCGGCGGCCCGGCCCCAATCGGATGGTGCACGCCATGACTACCGACACGCTCGTCACCACGCCGCAGAAGCCGGTCCGCCGCGAAAAGCTCGAAGGCGGGGTGCGGCTGGAGATGGTCAGCGAATTCTCGCCCGCGGGCGACCAGCCGAGGGCCATCGGCGAACTCGCGGAGGGCGTCACGGCCGGCGAGCGCGACCAGGTGCTGCTCGGCGCCACCGGCACCGGCAAGACCTACACGATGGCGAAGGTCATCGAGGCGACCCAGCGTCCGGCGATCATCCTCGCCCCCAACAAGACGCTGGCGGCGCAGCTCTACGGCGAGTTCAAGAGCTTCTTTCCCAACAACGCTGTGGAGTACTTCGTCAGCTACTACGACTACTACCAGCCCGAAGCGTATGTGCCGCGCTCCGACACCT
>CAYGUQ010000081.1:0-11509 GCA_964352995.1 uncultured Rhodobacterales bacterium | reverse complement strand
GCCGTAGGCCGCGCGCAGGGCGGCGGCGGCGCGTTCGGCCCCGGCGGCGTCGGCGGCGTGGACGCGGCCGAGCGGCGCGCCCGGACCGACCGAGACGCCGAGCCCGGCGAGCCGGTCGAAGCCGACGCGCGGGTCGATGCGATCCTCCGCCCGCGCCCTGCCGCCGCCGAGGCCGATCACCGCGACGCCGAGCGCGCGGGCGTCGATCCGCGCCACGACGCCCTCGGACGGGGCCGCGACGTCCTGGACGACCGGCGCCGTCGGCAGATGCGCCGTGAAGGTCTCCACGAGGTCGGCCGGCCCGCCGAGCGCGCGGCACATCGCGTCGAAGCGCTCCGCCGCGCGGCCGGACTGGAAGGCGTCGGCGATGCGCGCGCGGCCTTCGGCGGCGTCGGGCGCGAGACCGCCGAGGGCCAGCGCCTCGCCGCCGAGCGCCACCGTCACGTCCCACAGCCGCGGATCGATCTCGTGCCCCGAGAGGAAGGCGCAGGCGTTGGCCACCTCCAGCGCGTTGCCCGCGGCCGAGGCCAGCGGCTCGCTCATGTCGGTCAGCAGCGCGCTGGTGCGGCAGCCGGCGCCGTTGGCCACGCCGACGAGGCTTTCGGCGAGCGCGTCGGCCTCATCCCGGCTCGCCATGAAGGCCCCCGAGCCGCACTTCACGTCGAGCACCAGCGCGTCCAGCCCCGCCGCGAGCTTCTTGGAGAGGATCGAGGCGGTGATGAGGTCGACGCTCTCCACCGTCGCGGTCACGTCGCGGATGGCGTAGAGGGTGCGGTCGGCCGGCGCGAGGTCGCCGGTCTGGCCGATGATCGCGCAGCCGACCTCGCGCACTACGCGCCGGAAGGTCTCGGCGTCTGGCTGGGCGACGTAGCCGGGCACGCTGTCGAGCTTGTCGAGCGTGCCGCCGGTATGCCCCAGCCCGCGCCCGGAGATCATCGGTACGAAGGCGCCGCAGGCGGCGAGCGCCGGCGCCAGCATCAGCGAGACGTTGTCGCCGACCCCGCCGGTGGAGTGCTTGTCGACCACGGGCCCCGGCAGGTCCCAGGCGAGCACCGCGCCGCTGTCGCGCATCGCCTCCGTCAGCGCCACGCGCTCGGAAAGGCTCATGCCGCGGAAGAACACCGCCATGGCGAAGGCCGCCGCCTGCTCGCGCGTCACGGCCCCGTCGCCGAGCCCGGCGATCAGCGCGCGGATGTCCGCCTCGGGCAACGTCGCGCCGTCGCGCTTGGCGCGGATGACCTCCTGCGGCAGGAAGGGTGCGGCCATCAGTAGCCGCTCTCGGGCGCGGCGTCGGCCTCCGCCCCGTCGAGCGTCGCCATCAGCGCCGTGAGCAGGCCGCTCGCGCCGATGCGGAAGCGCTCCGGCGCGATGAACGTCTCGCCCATCGCCGCGCCGGCCAGCTCGATGAAGGTGCGCGCGTCCGCCAGCGTGCGCACCCCGCCGGAGACCTTGAGCCCAACCGGCCGCTTGGCGGAGCGGATCGCCGCCAGCATCGCCAGCGCCGCGTCGGCCGTCGCGCCGCCCTCGACCTTGCCGGTCGAGGTCTTCACGAAGTCGGCCCCCTCGTCGAGCGCGAGATCGGCGGCGCGGCGGATGAGCGCGGGCTCGCGCAGCATCGAGGTCTCGAGGATCACCTTGAGCGCCGAGCCGCCGCATGCGACGCGGACGGCGTGGACCATCTTCGCCGCGGCGTCGGCGCGCCCTTCGGCGAAGGCGCGATAGGGCAGGACGAGGTCGATCTCGTCGGCGCCGTCGTCCACCGCCTTGCGCGTCTCCTGCGCCACGGCGTCCACCCGCTCGCCGCCATAGGGGAAGTTCACCACCGTCGCGACCTTCACCCGGTCCTGCGCCAGCAGCTCGCGCGCGAGGCCCGCGTAGGCCGGCCACACGCAGACCGCCGCGACGTCGCCATGCGGCGTGCGGGCGCGCGCGCAGAGGGTCTCGACCATGCCGCGGTCGCAGGCGTCGGAAAGCTCGGTGAGGTCGAGGCAGGCGAGCGCCTGCGCCGCGATCGTCGCGTCGCTGGCGTGGCCCCCGCGCCCGGCCTTCTCCGGCAGGGTCTCGCTCTGGTTCACGCAAACCCCTCCGCAAAGGCGGCGACAAGGCGTTCGAAGCGCGCTGAGGCGCGGTCCGCCTCGGCCTTCGTCTGCGCGTGGGTCAGCGCCGTGGCGCTCATCCCCGCCGCGAAGTTGGTGATGACCGAGACGCCGGCGACGCGCAAGCCGCAGCGGCGCGCGAGGATCGTCTCCGGCGCCGTGGACATGCCCACCGCGTCCGCCCCAAGCATCGCGACGGCGCGGATCTCGGCCGGCGTCTCGAAGGACGGGCCCGAGAACCACGCATAGACGCCCTCGTGAAGCTCCGGGTCGAGCGTCTTGAGCCGTGCGCGCAATGAGGGGTCGTAAGCATCGGTCATATCGCAGAAACGCGCATCCGAGGCGTCGCCGATCAGCGGATTGCGGCCGGACCAGGCGATATGGTCGGAGATCGCCATGAGCGCGCCAGGCGGCATCGCGCGCCTTGTGGAGCCGGCCGCGTTGGTCAGGAGCAGCGCACCGACCTCCAGCTCGGCCAGCGTCTCGACCGCGCCGCGCATCGCCGCGGCGTCGCCGCTCTCGTAAAAGTGCGCGCGCCCCGCCAGCAGCGCCACCCGCGCGCCGGAGAGACGCCCGACGACGAGCTCCCCCGCATGGCCCGAGACCCCGGCCGCCGGAAAGCCCGCCAGCTCTCCGTAGGGAATGCGCACCGCCTCCTCCACACGCGCCGCGAGGCCGCCCAGCCCCGAGCCGAGCACGACCGCGAGGGCCGGCGGCTCGGCCCCGGCGCGGGCGCGGATCGCGTCGGCGGCCCTCACGGCTTCAGCGCGAAGGCGGCGGGCAGCAGCTCCTCCAGCGTCCAGCGCGCGCGCTCGCCCTCGGGGCCGGCGGAGCGGACGATGGTGTCCGGCCTGCCGAACTCGGCGATGCGCTGGCGGCAGCCGCCGCAGGGCGTCACCGGCTCGCCGCTGTCTGCGACGACGAGCACCTCGGCGATGTGGCGCGCGCCGGCGGCCACCATGGCGGCGATGGCGGAGGTCTCGGCGCACCAGCCCTCGGGGTAGGAGGCGCACTCGACGTTGGCGCCGGAGAACAGCCGCCCGTCCTCGGTGAGCACTGCGGCGCCGACCTTGAAGCCGGAATGGGGGGCGTGGGCGTTGAGGCGCGCATCGCTCGCCGCGCGGAACAGGTTGTCCATCATCGCTCCTTGAGGTAGGGCGCGCCCCCGGCCTTCGGCGGCCGCGCCGCACCGATGAAGCCGGCCAGCAGCACGACCGTCAAGATATAGGGCGCCGCCTGGATCAGCTGCACCGGCGCCGGCCCGATCAGCGGCAGCTCCGCGCCCTGCAGGCGGATCGCCGAGGCGTCGAGGAAGCCGAACAGCAGGCAGGTCGCCATCGCCTGTAGCGGCCGCCATTTGGCGAAGATCAGCGCCGCCAGCGCGATGAAGCCCTTGCCCGCGCTCATGTTCGGCACGAACCCTGCGCCCTGCGCGATCGACAGGTAGGCCCCGCCGAGACCGCAGAGCAGCCCGCAGACCAGCACCGCGCGGTAGCGCAGCCCTGCGACGGAAAGCCCCGCCGTGTCGACCGCCGCAGGGTTCTCGCCCACCGCCCGCAGGCGCAGGCCGAAGCGCGTCCGCCACAGCACCCACCATGTCAGCGGCGCGGCGAGGAAGGCGGCGTAGACCAGCACGCTGTGGCCGGAGATCAGCCCCGACCAGACCGGCCCCAGCGCCGGAACCCCTGCCAGCGTCTCGCTCAGCGGCAGCTCAAGCGGGCCGAGGCGGGCCTCCTGCGCCAGCGGCGCGGTCTTGCCGCCCTGCGAGAACCACGCATGGCCCAGCACCGCGGTCAGCCCCAGCGCGAGGAAGTTGATCGCGACGCCGGAGACGATCTGGTTGCCGCGCGCCGAGATGCAGGCGACCCCGTGGACCAGCGCCAGCGCGCAGGAGGCCGCCACCGCGGCGAGCACGCCGAGCCATGGCGAGCCGGTCAGCGAGGCGGTCGCCGCGGCGGCGAAGGCGGCGCCGAGCAGCTTGCCCTCCAGCCCGATGTCGAAGACGCCGGAGCGCTCGGAGTAGAGGCCGGCGAGGCAGGCCAGCAGCAGCGGCGTGGAAAGCCGCACGGTGCTGTCGAGCAGGGCGACGAGGGCCTCCATCACGCGGCCTCCCGCCGCGCCGCCGCGGCGAAGAGCCGCCCGAGCGCGGGGCGGAACAGGAACTCCAGCGCCCCGGCGAAGAGGATCACGAGACCCTGGATCATCACGATCATATCGCGCGTGATGGCGGGCTTCTCGAAGGCCAGCTCCGCGCCGCCCTGGTAGAGCACGCCGAAGAGCAGCGCGGCGGCAACCACGCCCGCCGGGTGCGCCCGCCCCATCAGCGCCACCGCGATGCCGACGAAGCCCGCGCCGCCGACGAACTCGAAGAGCAGCCGGTGCTGCTCGCCCATCACCGGATTCAGCGCCATCAGCCCGGCGAGCCCGCCCGAGATCAGCATGGCGACGATGGTGATGCGCAGAGGCGAGACGCCGGCGTAGACGGCGGCGTCGCGGTTGGCGCCGAAGGTGCGCATCTCGTAGCCGAGCCGGGTGCGCCAGATCAGCAGCCACACGCCCCAGGCGGCCAGCAGCGCGAGGATCAGCGACAGGTTCACCGGCGCTGAGCCCGTGTCGACGCCGAGGAGCGCCATGAGACCGTCGAGCTGCGGCAGCCGGCCGCCGGCCTCGAAGGTCCGGCTCTCCGGCGACATCTGGCCGGGCGGCGCCAGCACGTCGACCAGCAGCCAGATCATCAGGCTGGCGGCGATGAAGTTGAACATGATGGTGGTGATGACGACATGGCTGCCGCGCGTGGCCTGAAGATAGGCCGGCACGAAGGCCCACGCCGCGCCGAAAGCCGCGCCGCCGAGCGCGGCGAGCGGGGCGGTGATCCACCACGGTACGTATCGGTCGAGCGCGAGGCAGACGACCGCGACGCCCAAGCCCCCGACATAGGCCTGCCCCTCGCCGCCGATGTTGAAGAGCCCGGCATGGAACGCCACCGCCACCGCGAGCCCGGTGAAGATGAAGGAGGTCGCGTAGTAGAGCGTGAACCCGATCCCCTCGCCCCAACCCAGCGCGCCGTAGACGAGGATGCTCGTGGCCTCCAGCGGGTCCTCCCCGATGGCGAGCACGACGAGACCCGCGACGAGGAACGCGACGGTCAGATTGAGCAGCGGCAGCAGGATCAGGTCGACCCAGCGGGGGAGGGGGGCGGCGGTCATGCGCCCTCTTCGGCCTGTTCAGCCTTGGCCGACGCTTTGCCCTCGGGCATCAGCCCATTCACAACAAGACAATCAAAATATTCATTCGCAACAAATTCAACAAAATCCGTCATGCATCGCCTATCGCAAATCGCCTCAATTATGGGCGACTCATTTCCGCTTACATGTCCAGATATCTTGAATTTTCGAATTGTATCGGAGCGCCGCGGCTCAATAAGTAATCCTCTCGGCCATGGAGGAGCCGATCCCGGCAGTTGATCCTCTCTGTAGTGGGCGATACGATTTCTGAACCAGTTTAAGAGCTGATAGTATGAGGGAATATCTGATCGTACTGTTTGGCCATCTTTTTCCAAAAAACGATATCCTGTTTTGAACCAAGTTTGCATTTGAGCGGGTTTGGCTGACCTATTCAGCCTGGACGGCAGGTCAGAAGGATATCGCTCAAGGTATCTATATTTTACTATATTTAAAATATATAAAGTATATGCAAAGGCGCGCGAAAGTTTAAAATCTTGGTGTGAATCATCGAGTGAGCGCAGTTCGAGAAGTAGTTTATTGGCCGAGCCAATCTCAAGATAATCAGGCTTTAGATCTTTCCTCACGCCGCCGCCTCCCGCTCCACGCCCGCCATCATCAGGCCGATCTCGGCTTCCGTCGCGTCCGCCCCCGCCTCGCCCATGATCCGCCCGTCGAACATCACCAGCACCCGGTCGCTCAGCGCCCGCACCTCCTCAAGCTCCACCGAGACCAGCAGGATCGCCTTGCCGGCGTCGCGCAGCTCGATCAGGCGGCGGTGGATCGCCTCGATGGCGCCGACGTCGACGCCGCGCGTCGGCTGGCCGACGATCAGCACTTCCGGGTCCTCCTCGATCTCGCGGGCCAGCACGATCTTCTGCTGGTTGCCGCCCGAGAAGTTTGCGGTTTTCAGGAACGGGTCCGGCGGGCGCACGTCGAAATCGGCCATGTCCTTCTCGCATTTCGCGCGGATCGCGGCGCCGTCGAGAAAGACGCCCCGCGTGAAACCCTTGAGATAGCCGAGCACGGCGTTCTCGCGCGCCTCGAAGCGCGTCACCAGCCCCATGCGGTGCCGGTCCTCCGGCACGTGGGCGAGCTTCATGTCGCGCACGAGCGCCGGCGAGGGCGGCGCCATGTCGGGCCCGATGCGGATGGCGCCCGAGGTCAGCGGGCGGATGCCGGCTATGGCCTCAAGCAGTTCGCTCTGTCCGTTGCCGCTGACGCCGGCGATGCCGACGATCTCTCCGGCGCGCACAGTCAGCGACACGCCGCGCAGCCGCTCCACGCCCTGCGCGTCGACGACGCGGGCGCTCTCCACGGTCAGGCGCGCGGGGCCGGGGCGCGCGGGGCCCTTCTCGACGCGCAGCAGCACGCGCCGGCCGACCATCGCCTCCGCCAGCGCCTCCACCGAAGTCTCAGCCGTGCGCACGGTCGCGACGATCTCGCCGCGCCGCATCACCGAGACGGCGTCGGTCACGGCCATGATCTCGCGCAGCTTGTGGGTGATGAGGATCACCGTCTTGCCCTCGTCGCGCAGACGGCGAAGGATGCGGAACAGGTGGTCGGCCTCCTCCGGCGTCAGCACGCCGGTCGGCTCGTCGAGGATCAGCGTCTGGGCGCCCCGGAACAGCGCCTTGAGGATTTCGACGCGCTGCTGAAGGCCGACGGGGAGTTCGCCGACCACCGCGTCGGGGTCGACCTGCAGGGCGTAGTCGCGCGCCAGCCGCTCCAGCTCGGCGCGCGCCGCGGAGCGGCCCCGCGCCAGCAGCGCGCCGCCCTCCGCCCCGAGCATGACGTTCTCCAGCACCGTGAACGGCTCCACGAGCATGAAGTGCTGGTGGACCATGCCGACGCCGAGCGCGATGGCGGCCTGGCTGTCGGGAATGGCGACGGGGCGCCCGTCGATGCGGATCTCGCCCGCGTCGGCCTGATAGAAGCCGTAGAGGATGCTCATCAGGGTCGACTTGCCGGCTCCGTTCTCGCCGACGATCCCGTGGATCTCGCCCCTCGCCACGCTGAGATGAATGTCGCGGTTGGCGTGCACCGCGCCAAAGCGCTTGTCGACGCCGATCAGCGCGATGGCGGGAGCGGCGCTGGCGGGCGGGGTCTGAGACATGCGGCGGCTGGGTCCCTGTTGCGTCGCGATACGCTAGAAGGGGCCGCGTCGGATGGGAAGCGTCGCAAGCGCGCAAGGGCGTGAGGCGCCGCCGCGCCCGAAAAAGCGCGGAGAGGGCGGCCGGCCCCCTCCGCGGCGTCGTCACATGGCGATCGCGAGTTCCGAGGCGGCTTCGCCGAAGCGCGTCTCGAGGCGCTTCTTCATCTTGCGCAGCGCCTGCGCCTCAAGCTGGCGCACCCGCTCCTTGCTGAGGCCGAGCTTGCCGCCGAGGCTCTCCAGCGTCTCGGCGTCGTCGTTCAGCTTGCGCGCGGCGATGATCATGCGCTCGCGCGGGGTGAGGGCGTCGAACGCCTCGATCAGCCATTTGCGCGCGGTGGTCACGTCGCTGTCGCGCGAGACGCTTTCGTCGGGGCGGGGGCCGTCGTCCTCCAGCGTCTCGACCCACTCGCGGCCTTCCTCGCCGGCCTGCTGGGCGTTGAGCGAGAAGTCGGAGCCGGCGAGCCGCGCCTCCATCATCTCCACGTCGCGCAGCGGGCAGCCGAGCTCGTCGGCGATCTCCTGCCGGATCTCGGCGGAGGTGGAGCCGTCGAGGCCGGTCCCGCGCTCGCGCTCAAGCTTCGCGCGGACCCGGCGCATGTTGAAGAACAGGGACTTCTGAGAGGAGGTGGAGCCGGTGCGCACGAGGCTCCAGTTGCGCATCACGTAGTCCTGGATCGACGCCTTGATCCACCACACCGCATAGGTCGAGAAGCGCACGCCGCGATCGGGGTCGAACTTCGACGCCGCCTTCATCAGGCCGACGCCGGCCTCCTGGATGAGATCGTTCATCGACGCGCCATAGCGCCGGTACTTCGCGGCCATCGAGATGGCGAGCCGCATGTAGGCTGTGACGAGACGGTGGAGGGCCGCCTCGTCGCCCTCGTCGCGCCACGCCCGCGCCAGCGCGAGCTCGGTCTCAGCGTCGAGCAGCTCGGCGGACATCGCCCGATGCGCGACGGAGCCGACGGAGCGGTTCATCTGTTGCGTCATGCTTGCCTCTTCCCTGTCGTTGCGCGACCGTTCGGCCTGTTTCCAACCCATCATACGCGATGGGACCAAAGTCGGATCACTGAACTTCATGGCGGCGACTGACGACGAGACGGCCGATTTCCGCGTGGCGCTGGTGCTCGGCGGGGCGCGGTCGGGCAAGAGCGCGCTGGCTGAGCGCCTTGCGCGCAACTCCGGGTTGTCGCGCGTTTTTGTCGCAACGGCAGAGGCTTGGGACGCGGAGATGGAGGAGCGCATCGCGCGCCATCGGGCCGACCGGGGGGAGGGCTGGCGCACGGTGGAGGCGCCGCTCCAGGCGGCCGACGCGCTGGCGGATCACGACGGTCACGATAACGTTATCGTACTCGATTGCCTGACCCTGTGGCTCTCGAACCTCATTCTGGCGGAGCGCGACGTGGAGGCGGCCGCAGCGACGCTCTGCGGCCGGCTGCGCGGGATGAGCGCCCGGGTGGTCGTCGTCTCGAACGAGGTCGGGCTCGGCGTCGTGCCCGACACGCCGCTCGGCCGACGCTTCCGCGACGCGCAGGGGCGGCTCAACCAGCAGGTCGCGGCGATCGCCGACCGCGTGATCCTCGTCGCCGCGGGCCTGCCGCTGCGGCTGAAATGAGCGGCGCGGCGCCGGCGGCGGGCGCGCAGGGCTGGTGGTGGGTGCGCCACGCGCCCACCCATGCCCGGGCGGCGGTGGGCTGGACCGACGCGCCCGCCGATCTCTCGGACGACGCCGCCCTCGACCGCCTCGCCGCGGCGCTGCCCGCGGCGCCGGTGGTCTCGTCCGATCTCGCGCGCGCCGTCGCCACCGCGCGCCGCGTCGCGGGGCCGCGGCCGCTGCGGCCCGCCGACGCGCGCCTGCGCGAGTTGAACTTCGGGGCGTGGGAGGGGATGAGCTTCGACGCCGCGGCGGCTGCGCATCCGGAGGCCTACCGCGCCTTCTTCGAGACGCCGGGGCCGTCGCGCGCGCCGGGCGGGGAGGGCTTCGACGACCTGCGCGCGCGGGTCTCTGACGCGATGGAGTCGCTCAAGGCGGATTGCGGCGATCTGGTGCTGGTCGCCCATGCCGGCGCGATCCGCGCCGCGCTCGCCGTCGCGCTCGACCTTGCGCCGGCGCAGGCGCTGGGCTTCGCGGTCGATCCGCTGTCGATCACGCGGCTCGACTGGGTCGCCTCCGCCGGCGCCTGGCGGGTGGTCTGCGTCAACACGCGCGCGTGAGGCGCCGCGCGCTTCGTCATGGCCCTGTCGCGGCCGGCTGGCTATACGCTCGGGGCGGCTTCCAACGGAGAGTGCAGCCATGACAACGCGCAGAGACATCCTCAAGGCGGCCGGGGCGCTGACCCTCGTGCCGCTCGGCCCCCTCGGCGCCGCCACGCAGGTGGCGGGCGTCCAGCGTCGCGGCGTCGGCGGCGCCACGGTGACGGCGCTGCTCGACGGTTTCATCGAACTCGACCCGGCGAGCCTCAACGGCGCCGACGAGGAGACGCGCGCAGCGCTGCTGGCGCGGAGCTTCCTCGCCAATGGGCCGGTCGAGACGGCGATCAACGCCTATGTCGTCGAGGCCGGCGGCCGCACGGTCGTCGTCGACAGCGGCGCGGGCGCCGCCTTCGGCCCCACGGCCGGCGGCTTCGCCGCGGTGCTGGCGGCGGCGGGCGTCGATCCGGCGGCGGTGGACGCGGTGATGCTGACCCATCTCCATCCCGACCACTGCAACGGGGTCGCCCCCGACGGCGCGGCGCTGTTTCCCAACGCGGAGCTGATCGTGCACGCCGCGGACCACGCCTTCTGGACCGACGACGCGAACTTCGCGGGCGCCGGCGAGATGGCTCAGAACTTCGCGAAGATGGCGCAGGCGGCGGTCGCGCCCTACGCCGACCGCCTCACCCTGGCGCAGGACGGGCACGCCGTCGCGCCGGGGCTCACGCTGATGCACATGCCGGGGCACACGCCCGGCCACTCGGGCCTGATGGTGAGCGACGGCGACGCGAACCTGCTGATCTGGGGCGACATCGTGCATGTCGGCCCGATCCAGTTCGCGCGGCCCGAGGTGACGATCCCCTTCGACGTCGATCAGCCGCTGGCGGCGGGGACGCGTGCGCGGGTGATGGACATGGCCGCGACCGACGAACTTGAGATCGCCGGCAGCCACATCGTGTTCCCGAGCTTCGGGCGGCTGACGCGCGACGGGCAGGGCTACGCCTTCCACCCGTCGCGTTGGGACTTCGCGCTCTGATCAGGCGTCGCGGGCGAGGCGCTCGGCAGGGCGCCTCCCGATCCAGATGCTTCAGGCTGAAGGCTGCGCGTCGCGCGTCGCGCTCAGACGGCGCTCCCGACCTCGTCGTCGAGCGCGCCCCAGTCGGCGAGCGCGGCGCCGGCCGCGCGAGACAGCGCGCGTCCCGCCTGCGCCGCCGAGACCCGCGCGCAGAGGATGGCGACGGCGGTGTCGACCTTGCCGCCGCGCTTTACGGACGCCGGCCTGACGACCGCGCCGGCGAGCGAGGCGACGTAGTCCTGCGCTTCGGCGAGGCTCTCGAAGGCCTGCGCGTCCATCCGCGTGCGCCCGCCGCCCTCGGCGTCCTCTGAGACCTGCACCGAGACCGCCCAGCCGACCGACATGCGCGCCCAGAGCGTGATCTCAGCCGCGGCGCCTCCGTCGCGAACGCCATGGCGCGCGCGCAGCGCGGCGCGCAGGCGCAGCGGCGGCGCGCCCGAGCGGCGCAGGGTGACGACGTCGCAGGCCACCGGAGCCAGGAAATCCTCTGCGAGAAGCGCGCTCATGCTCAGGCCTCCTTGCGGTCCGTCGCGCCGGCCGCAGCGTCGGCCGCAGCGTCGGCGGCAGTCCCGGTCGACGGGCGGGCGAGCGTCACCACGCGCCCCGAATTGAAGATCGAGGGCGCCCGGGCCGGCGCCGCGGCGTCGCCGCGCGCCGCCTGCGCGGCGAACTCGGCCGTCAGGGCGGCGCGGAGCTTCTCAGCGACGTCCTCGCCCAGCGTCGCCGCGGCCGTCTCCATCGCCGCGGCCACGTTCGCGGCGATGGAGAC
>CAYGUQ010000080.1:8049-11530 GCA_964352995.1 uncultured Rhodobacterales bacterium | reverse complement strand
CGCCCGCCCGACATCGACGACATCCTCCGCCAGGGTCGCGAGAAGCTCCGGGTCATCGTCGGGGGCGGCGGCGGCGGGCGTGGACGCGGCGGCGGCGGCCTGCCGCCGCTCGGCAAGAAGGGCTTCGCGCTGATCGGCGCCGCGCTCGTCGCGGTGTGGGTCTTCGCCTCGCTCTACACGGTCAAGCCGGAAGAGCAGTCCGTGGAGCTGCTGTTCGGGGAATACATCGGCACGCGCGACAGCGGCCTGCAGTTCGCGCCGTTTCCCTTCGTGACCTACGAGAAGCGCGCGGTCACGCGCGAGAACACCGTCGACATCGGTTTCGAGCAGAGTTCGCGCAACCGCCTCGCCGACACCGGGCTTATGCTCACCGGCGACGAGAACATCGTCGACATCGACTTCCAGGTGGTCTGGAACATCGACGATCTTCGGGCGCATCTCTTCAATCTCGCGGGGCAGACCGAGACCATCCGCGCCGTGAGCGAGTCGGCCATGCGCGAGGTGATCGGCCGCTCGCAGCTCAGCCCGATCCTCAACCGAGACCGCGCGCTCGTCAGCCAGCAGGTCGGCGACCTGATCCAGCAGACGCTCGACAGCTACGAGGCCGGCGTGAACATCCTGCGCGTGAACTTCGACCGCGCCGATCCGCCGAACGAGGTCATCGACGCTTTCCGGGACGTGCAGGCGGCGGCGCAGGACCGCAACACCGCCGAGAGCCGGGCCGAGGCCTACGCCAACCAGGCGCTCGCCGAGGCGCGCGGCTCGGCGGCGCAGATCCTCCAGGAAGCCGAAGCCTACGCGGCCCAGACGGTCAACGAGGCTTCGGGCGAGGCGGCGCGCTTCGTGTCCATCTACGACGAATACGCCCGCGCCCCGGACGTGACGCGCCAGCGCCTCTATCTGGAGACGATGGAGCGCGTGCTCGGCGGCATGGACAAGGTGATCCTCGACGACGTCGGCGGAACCGGCGGAGGCGGGCAGGGCGTGGTGCCCTATCTTCCGCTGAACGATCTGAACCGCAGGAGCGACCGTTGATGCAGGGACGTTGGCCGATCATCGCTGGGGCGGGGCTCGCCGTCGGGCTGTTCCTCCTCGCGAACGCGCTCTTCATCGTCGACGAGCGCCAGCGCGCGCTGGTGCTGCAGTTCGGACAGGTGCGCGGCGACCCGGTCGAGGAGCCGGGCCTCTACCTCAAGGCGCCGTTCATCCAGAACGTCGTCTATTTCGAGGACCGCATCCTGCCGCTGGACACGCGGGCGCTGGAGGTCACGCCGCTCGACGATCGCCGTCTCGTGGTGGACGCCTTCGCGCGCTGGCGGATCGTCGACACGATCCGCTTCCGGCAGGCGGTGTTCGACGAGGCGGCGGCGATCCCGCGGCTTGAGCGCATCCTGAACGCCTCGCTGCGTGAAGTGCTGGGTTCGGTCGGCTCCGACGCCGTGCTCTCCGACGAACGCACGGCGCTGATGGAGCAGATCCGCGACGACGCGCGCACGTCGGCCCGCGAGCTTGGCGTCGACATCGTCGACGTCCGCATCCGCCGCGCCGACCTGCCCGAGCAGAACCTTCAGGCGACCTTCGAGCGCATGAAGGCCGAGCGCGAGCGCGAGGCGGCGGACGAACGCGCGCGCGGCGCGGAGGCCGCCCAGCGCGTGCGCGCCAACGCGGACAGGCAGGCGGTGGAACTCGTCTCCGAGGCCCGCCGCGAGGCCGACGTGATCCGCGGTCGCGCGGACGCCCAGCGCAACGCGGTCTTCGCCGAGGCCTTCGGGCGCGACCCGGAGTTCTTCGCCTTCTACCGCTCCATGCGCGCCTATGAGGGCGCGCTGCAGGGCGGCAACTCGTCGATGGTGATGTCGCCGGAGAGCGAGTTCTTCAACTACCTGCGCAACCCCAACGGCGCCCCGGCGCCGGCGGGCGCCACCCAGTAAGTTCGGGCGGGCGCACGGCGCCCGCGTCGACCCGGCGCGGGCGCGACGCGCCCGATCCCCGCGGCCCTTTGAGGCAGGAGTCGAAACATGACAGAACTTTCTCGACTGTTCGGTTTGGCCCTGAGGGCCGGGGCCGTGGGCCTGACCCTCGGCTTCGCGGCGCCGGGCTTCGCGCCCGGCGAGGCGGCGGCGCAGGAGCGGCCCTCCAGCTTCGCCGACCTCGCGGAGCAGCTCAGCCCCGCCGTCGTCAACATCTCCACCAAGCAGAGCGTCGGCGCGGCCGGGCCGCAGCCGCCGAACATCCCCGAAGGCGCCCCCTTCGAGGACCTGTTCCGCGACTTCTTCGAGCGCAACCAGCGCGGGCCGCGCTCGGTCAGCTCGCTGGGCTCGGGTTTCGTGATCGATCCCTCGGGCGTGATCGTCACCAACAACCACGTCATCGAGAACGCCGACGAGATCGTCGCCAACTTCTCCGACGGCTCGTCGCTGCCGGCGACGCTGCTCGGCACCGACCCCAAGACCGACATCGCGGTGCTGAAGGTGGATCCGCCGTCGCCGCTCGTCTCGGTCGATCTCGGGGACAGCGACGCCATCCGCGTGGGCGACTGGGTGCTGGCCATCGGCAACCCGTTCGGCCTCGGCGGCTCGGTGTCGGCGGGCATCGTCTCGGCCCGCAACCGCGACATCAACGCGGGCCCCTACGACGACTTCATCCAGACCGACGCCGCGATCAACCGCGGCAACTCCGGCGGCCCGCTGTTCAATCTCGCAGGCGAGGTGATCGGGGTGAACACGGCGATCATCTCGCCTTCGGGCGGCTCGATCGGCATCGGCTTCTCGGTGCCCTCGAACCTCGTCAAGAACGTCGTTGCGCAGCTGCGCGAATACGGCCAGACGCGGCGCGGCTGGCTCGGCGTACGCATCCAGACCGTGACGCCCGAGATCGCCGAGAGCCTCGATCTCGACCCCGCGCGCGGCGCGCTCATCGCCGACGTGACGCGCGGCGGGCCTGCTGCCGAGGCGGGCATGGAGCCTGGCGACGTCATCGTCACCTTCAACGGCCAGCCCGTCGACGAGATGCGCGACCTGCCGCGCATCGTCGCCGACACCGCCGTCGGCTCGGAAGTGCCGGTCGGCGTGTGGCGCAAGGGCTCGCTGGAGACGCTGAGCGTGGCGGTGGGCCTGCTGGAGGAGAACGAGGTCGCGACGCTGCCCGACGGCGCCGCCGACGCGCCGAGCGCGGAGCTCGGCATCACGCTGGAGGCGCTGACCGCCGAAACGCGCGCCAATCTCGATCTCGGCGACGACGTCGATGGCGTCGTGGTGTCCGCCGTCGAGAGCGACAGCCCCGCCGCCGAGAAGGGCGTTCGCCCCGGCGACGTGATTGTCGAGGTCGCGCAGACGCCCGTGAGCCAGCCGCGCGAGGTGGTCGCCAAGATCGACGAGGCCCGCAAGGCCCGCCGCTCCACCGTGCTGCTGCTGCTGCAGACGGCGGGCGAGCTGCGCTTCGTCGCCCTGAGCCTCGAGAACTGAGCCTCGAGAACTGAGCC
>CAYGUQ010000080.1:0-7949 GCA_964352995.1 uncultured Rhodobacterales bacterium | reverse complement strand
CTGAGCCTCGAGAACTGAGCCTCGAGAACTGAGCCCGCCGCCGCTCCGCGCCGCCGTCCCCAGTGGCGGCGGCGCTCAGGTCAGCGCCGCTGCGGCGTCCCGCGCCAGCCGCGGCGCCACCTTCTCCTCCATCCAAGCGTCCAGCCGCCAGGCGACCCGCCTCCATCGCGGGTCGATCGGCGCGCCGTGGGCCATGTCCGCCAGGACGGCCGTCTCGGCGCCGTAGAAGGCGGCGAGCGCCATGAGGTCGCTCGGCGGAATGAAGGCGTCCGCCGCGCCGAGAAGGGCGAGCGTCGGCGCGCGCCGCGCCAGCATCCAGGCCGGCAGGTCCCATGTCATCGCATCGAGCAGGGCGAAGGGGCTCTCCGGCGCAGGCGAGGGCGCGTGCTCGCGTATCCACGCCTCCGGCGTGTCGGGGGTGAACAGCGTCTCGCGCGCCGCCGCCACGCCGAGCAGCGCGCCCGCCCCGGCCTGAGCGGCCAGAAGCGCCGCCAGCGCCCGCGGCCGCACGGCGGAGAGCTGCATCAGCGACGGCGCGATGCCGAAGGGCCCCGGCGACCCCACCAGCGCGAGGCCGGCGACCGGCCGCTCGGCTGCGAGATGCTGCGCCACGAGGCCGCCGAGGGAGTGGCCCACCACGACCGGCGGCGCGTCCAGCGCGTCGGCCGCGGCCCGCGCGGCGGCGACGTAGCAGCGCAGCCGAGCGCGCGGCCCTGATCTGAGGTCGGGCGCGGCGACCGCGCGGCCGCGCGCGGCGAACCATGGCGCGATGAAGCGGCGCCACATCTCGGGGCCGCCGAACGCGCCGTGCAGGAAGAGGATCGGCGGCTGGCCGGTCCGCATCGTCTGGCTTCTTCGCACCGTCGCAGGCTCTCCGACGATCAAACTCGCATCGGAGGCTATCACCTGGCGCGCCGCCGAAGCCAGCGCGGCGCTTGACTTCGCGTCGGATGCAGCCAATCTAATGAGAATAATTCGCATTATCAGGAGACGCAGGATGCTTTCGCGACGCGCGGTGGTTCAGGCCGGAGCCGCCCTTTTCGCGGCCCCGGCGTTCGCCGCGGGCCAGGAGCCGCTGGACGTCGTCGCCACGACGGCGATGATCGCCGATGCGGCGCGCGCGATCGGCGGCGACAGGGCGTCGGTTCGCGCATTGATGGGGCCGGGCGTCGATCCGCACGGATACCGGCAGACGCGCACCGACGTGCTGGCGCTGTCGCGCGCCGATCTTGTGCTGTGGAACGGGCTCTATCTGGAGGCGCAGCTCGAGGAGCTGTTGCTGGATCTCGGCGCCAGACAGCGCGTCGTGGCGGTCGCCGAGGCCGTGCCGAGGGACGCCCGGCTTGCGCATCCGGACTACGACGGCCGGTTCGACCCGCATGTCTGGATGGCGCCGCCGACGTGGCGCAGCGCCGTGGAGGCGGTCGCGACGGCGCTGACGGAGGCCCGGCCCGGCCACGCCGACTACTTCGCAGCCAATGCGCAAGCCTATCTCGACGAGATGGCGCGGCTCGACGCCTATGCGCGCGAGACGCTGGCCTCGACGCCCGAGGCGGCCCGCGTGCTGGTGACGGCGCATGACGCCTTCGGCTATTTCGGCCGGGCCTACGGATTCGACGTCGAGGGCGTCCAGGGCATCTCCACCGAGGCGGAGGCGGGGCTGCGGCGCATCGAGGAGCTGGTGGCGCTGATCGTCGCGCGCCGCGTGCCGGCGGTGTTCGTGGAGAGCTCCGTCGCGCAGCGCAACGTGCGCGCTCTGGTCGAGGGCGCCGCCGCGCAGGGCTGGGCGGTGACCATAGGCGCCGAGCTCTTCGCGGACGCGATGGGCGTGGAAGGCTCCTATGAAGGGACGTATGTCGGCATGATCGACCACAACGTGACGGTCATCGCCCGCGCGCTCGGCGGCGCGGCGCCCGAGCGCGGCCTCAACGGGCGGCTGGAGGTCGCGGCGTGAGCGCAGGGGGCGACGCGTCGGCGCTGCGCGCCTCGGGCCTTGGCGGGGCGCTTGAGGTCGTGGGCGAGGATCGCGCCGTCGCCGCGCGCGACGCCGTCGCGGTGCGCGGCGTCACCGTCTCGTATGGCGAGCGGCCGGCGGTCTTCGCCGTCGACGCGACCTTTCCCGCCGGGGCGATGACGGCCATCGTCGGCCCCAACGGCGCCGGCAAGTCCACGCTGATGAAGGCGATGGTCGACGCGGCGCCGACGCTGGCGGGCGAGGTGCGCTTCTTCGGCCAGCCCTTCGCGCGCGCCCGCGGCCGCGTCGCCTATGTCCCGCAGCGCGCGAGCGTCGATTGGGAGTTTCCCGCCCGCGCCGTCGACGTGGCGATGATGGGGCTCTACCGCGAGATCGGGCTGTTCCGCCTCGCGCGCCGCAGGCATCGCGAGGCGGCGCTGGCGGCGCTCGACCGCGTCGGCATGGCCGATTTCGCCGAGCGCCAGATCGGGCAGCTCTCCGGCGGCCAGCAGCAGCGGGTGTTTCTGGCGCGCGCGCTGGCGCAGGGCGCCGACGCGTTCCTGCTCGACGAGCCCTTCGCCGGCGTCGACGCGACGACCGAGCGCGCCGTCATCGCCCTGCTGCGCGACCTGCGCGACCGGGGCGCGGTGGTGGTCTGCGTCCATCACGACCTCTCGACGCTGAACGACTACTTCGACCGCGCGCTCCTGATGAACGTGCGGCGGGTGAGCGAGGGGCCCGTCGCCGAGGCCGCGACGCCCGAGGCGCTTCAGGCGGCCTATGGCGGCAGGCTGACGCAGGCCCGCGCCGAGGCGTTGGCGGGCTAGGACCATGGACGCGTCGCTGTTTCTGGGCGCGCTTGCGCTGTCGGCTGGCTGGAACACCGCGCTGGTGACGGTGGGCGCCGCGCTTCTGGGCGCGGCGGCCGGCGCCGCAGGGGCGTTTCTGTTCCTGCGACGGCGCGCGCTCGCGGCGGACGCCGCGGCCCATGCGACGCTGCCGGGCGTCGCGCTGGCCTTCATCGCGATGGTGTGGATGGGCGGCGACGGCCGCTGGCTGCCGGGGCTGATGCTCGGTTCGGCGGCGTCGGCGGCGATTGGCCTCTGGGCGGTCGAGGCGATCCCCCGCCGCACGCGGCTGGGCGAGGACGCCGCCATCGGCGGCGTTCTGGCGAGCTTCTTCGGCTTCGGCGTGGTGCTGCTGACCGTGATCCAGGCGATGCCCGGCGGGCGTCAGGCGGGGCTCGACGGCTTTCTGCTCGGCGCCACGGCGGGCATGCTCCAGGGCGAGGCGCTCACCATCGCCGGCATGGGGGCGGCGCTCGCCCTTGCGACCTTCGCGCTGCGCAGGCCCATGACGCTTGCCTCCTTCGACCCCGGCTACGCGGCGGCGGTGGGCGTGAACGTGCGCGCGGTCGACCGCGCCATCCTCGCGCTCGCGCTCGCCGTGACGGTGACGGGCCTCAAGGTGGTGGGCCTGATCCTGATCGTCGCGCTGCTGATCATCCCGCCTGCGGCGGCGCGGTTCTGGACCGAGCGCGTCGACCTCACGGCGCTCGGCGCGGCGCTGATCGGGGCGGTGTCGGCGTGGATCGGCGCGGCGCTGTCTGCGGCGATCCCCGGCGCGCCGACCGGCGCGCTGGTGGTGCTGAGCGCGGCGGCTCTGTTCGCGGCGTCGATGCTCATGGCGCCGAAGCGCGGCGCGCTCGCCGAGGCGCTGGCGCGGCGACGGCTGAGCCGGCGCGTGCATCGCCGGCAGGGACTGCTCGCGCTGGCGCGCGGCGAGGAGATCCACGACCGCGACAGCCTGCGCGCCCTGCGCGCGGAGGGCTTCGTCCGCCGCGACGGCGCGCCGACGATGGCGGGCCGGTCGGCGGCGGCGGCCGCGCTGCGCGACGAGGCCCGCTGGGCGCTCGCCCGGGCAGATGCGCCCGGCGCGCCGGGCATGGAGGGGCTGCGGCCGATCGCGGAGGCCTTCACGCCAGACCAGATCGCGGCCTTCGACGCGCGGCTCGGCGCGCTGAGGCCCGCCCAATGAGGCCTGCGCCATGATCGGGGGGATGAGCCACGCCGAGTTCGTCGCGCTCGGCCTGCCGCCGCTCGTGGCGGGGCTGCTCGGCGCGCTGGCCTGCGCGTTGCCGGGCAACTTCCTGCTGCTGCGCCGTCAGGCGCTGATCGGCGACGCGATCTCCCATGTCGCGCTGCCGGGCATCGTGCTCGCCTTCCTGCTGACGGGGACGATCTCGACCTGGCCGATGATGCTGGGCGCCGCCGCCGCGGCGCTGGCGGCGGCGGCGATGATCGAGGCGGTGCGTCGCCTCGGCCGGCTCGAGCCGGGCGCGGCGATGGGGGTGGTGTTCACGACGCTCTTCGCCGCCGGCGTCGTGGCGCTGGAGCTGAGCTCCGCCTCGTCGGTGCACATCGACGTCGAGCACGCGCTCTACGGCAACCTGGAGAGCGTCGTCTGGTTCGAGGCCGAGGGGTGGGGCTCGCTGCTCGACCCCGAGGCGCTCGCGGCGGCTCCGGCGCAGATCTGGCGGATGGCGGGCGCGCTGGCGCTGATGGCGCTCTGCGCGCGGCTCTTCTGGAAGGAGCTTGCGCTGAGCGCGTTCGACGCGGGGTTCGCCGCCAGCGTCGGCGCCCGCCCGAGGCTCGCCGGCGCCGCGCTGACGGCGGCGACGGCGGTCGCGGCGGTCGCGGCCTTCGAGGCGGTCGGCTCCGTGATCGTCATCGCGATGTTCATCTGTCCCCCGGCGGCGGCGCGCCTGATGACGGACCGTTTGGACGGGCAGGTGGCCTGGAGCCTCGTCTTCGCCGCCGCCTCGGCGTTCCTCGGCTGGCTGCTCGCCGGATGGGGGCCGGGATGGCTCGGCTACGAGGGGGCGGTCAGCGCCGCGGGCATGATCGCGACGGTGGCGGGCCTCATCATGTTCGCGGCCTGCGCCTTCGGGCCTAGGCGCCGCGGCGTCGCCCACGCGTGACGCATTCGTCACGATTTCGCGGTAAGTCCCGCGCCATGCCGGCGCGCCTGTTGCTCATCGTCTGTCTGCTCTGCTCCGGCGCCCTCTCGGCGCAGGGGCGTGAGGCGCGCGAGATCTGCGGCCTGATTGCGCGCGGGGCCGCGACGCATGGCCTTCCGGCGCCCTATCTCGCGCGGCTGATCTGGACCGAGAGCCGCTTCGACGTGAAGGCGCTCAGCCCGAAGGGCGCTCAGGGCGTGGCGCAGTTCATGCCGGCGACCGCGGCCCTGCGCGGCCTGCGCGACCCGTGGGACCCTGCGCAGGCGATCCCCGCCGCCGCGGAGTACCTCGCCGAACTGCGCGCACGCTTCGGCGATCTCGGTCGCGCCGCGGCGGCCTACAACGCCGGAGAGGCGCGCGTCGCCGACTGGCTGGCGGGGCGTCGCGGCCTGCCGGCGGAGACGCGGGCCTATGTCGTGAAGATCACGGACCGCCCGGCTGACTGGTTCCGCCCGGACGGGCGCGAGGTCGAGCCTGCGCCGCTGGAGCCGCATCTGGGCTTCCTCGAAGCCTGCGCGCGGCTGCCGGTCATGCCGACCCGCGCGGCGGCGGGGCCGTCGCAGCCATGGGGCGCCCAGCTCGCCGGCGCCGTCTCGCGCGAGGCGGCGCTGGCCGCCTTCACGCGCCTCCAGCGGCGCTATCCCGCCCTGCAGGGCGAATCGCCCATGCTCGTGCGCAACACCCTGCGGCGCGACGCGACGGCCTACTGGGCGGTGCGCGTGGGCCGGGACAGCCGCGCCGCGGCGCAGTCGCTGTGCCGGCGCGTCAAGGCGCAGGGCGGCTATTGCATCGTGCATCGAAGTTGAGCCGCCGCGCTTGGCGCGGGCGTCCGGGCGCAGCTATAGATCGTGCGCCTGCCCCACAGGAGACCGCGCCCGATGCCCTATCAGTACGACAGCCAGAACATCTTCGCCCGGATCCTGCGCGGGGAAATCCCCTGCGCGAGGGTCCATGAGACCGATCACAGCCTCGCCTTCAAGGACATCAACCCGCAGGCGCCGACCCATGTGCTCGTGATCCCCAAGGGCGCATACGTGAACTACGACCACTTCGCGGCCGCGGCGTCGGACGCCGAGATCGTCGACTTCACCCGCGCGGTCGGCAAGGTCGCGGGCATGCTCGGCCATGCCGAGATCGCCGGGGGCGAAGGCTATCGCATTCTCTCCAACGCGGGGCCGGACGCGCATCAGGAAGTGCCGCACCTGCACATCCACATCTTCGGCGGCAAGTTCCTCGGCCGGATGATCAAGGTGCCCGACTGAGGCCTCAGAGCGCCCGGCGCGCCCGCAGCGCGGCGCCGATCGTGCCGTCGTCGAGATAGTCGAGCTCCCCGCCGACCGGCACTCCCTGCGCCAGCGACGTGACCGGCACGCCCAGCGCGGCGAGGCTCTCGGCGACGTAGTGCGCCGTCGTCACGCCGTCGACGGTGGCGTTGAGCGCGAGAATGACCTCGCGGGCGCTCGCCGCGCGCTCGGCCAGCGCCGGGATGCGCAGGTCGTCCGGCCCGACGCCGTCGAGCGCGGAGAGCACGCCGCCGAGAACGTGGTAGCGCCCGCGGAACGCGCCGGCGCGCTCCATCGCCCAGAGGTCGCCGACCTCCTCGACGACGCAGATGAGCCCGTCGTCGCGCTCCGGATCGCGGCAGATCGCGCAGATTTCCGTGGTGTCGAGGTTGCCGCAGCGCGCGCAGAGCCGGGCGCGGTCGGCCACTGCCGCCATCGCCTCGGCCAGCGGCGCCAGCAGCGCCTCGCGCCGCGCGGTGCTGGCGCTGGTGCGGCGGCGCGCCGAGCGCGGGCCGAGGCCCGGCAGCTTCGCCATCAGCGCGATCAGGCGCTGGATCTCCCCGCCGTCCTCCATCGCCGCCTCCGCCGCGCTCGTCGGGCTCAGCCGAACGGCGGGGTCATGCCGGGGGGCAGGGCCATGCCTTCGGTGATCTTCGCCATCTCGGCCTGCGCGGCCTCCTGCGCCTTGGCGTGGGCGTCGTTGACGGCTGCGATCACGAGGTCCTCCAACACCTCGCGCTCGCCCTCGACCATCAGCGAGGGGTCGATGGAGAGCCGCCGCAGCTCGCCCTTGCCGCTGACCGCCGCGGTGACGAGACCGGCGCCGGAGCCGCCTTCGGCCTCGATCGAGGCGACGCGCTCCTGCGCCTCGGCGAGCCGCTCCTGCATCTGCTTGGCCTGCTGCATCAGCTTGGCCATGTCGCCCAGACCCTTGAACATTGCCGGCTCCTCTTTCTTCGCTTGCGCGTTTTGCTTACCGGAGGCCGACGCGGGCGGCCAGTCGAAGGCTCACGCCTCGTCGAACGGATCGAACGGCGACCAGTCCTCGCCGGCGTAGGCGTCGAGCGGCGGCGCGCCTTCGTAGTCCTCGTCGGGCGGCGCGACGTCGCCGTCTTCGTCGACGGTCTCAGAGGGGGCGTCGAGTTCCTGCGCGAAGGGGCGCACCGTCGCGATCTCGGCGCCGGGGAAGGCGGCGAGGGCGGCCGCGACGAGCGGGTTCCGCGCGGCCTGCGCGCGCATCTCGGCGGCCTCCGCGGCGCGGCTCTCCTCGATGGTGGGCGCGGCGCAGTCGGGCGCCTCCGAGACGCTCCAGCGCGCGCCGGTCCATGCGGTCAGGCGGCCGGCGAGCTCGACGAGCAGCCCGGCGTCGGTTCCTTTCGCGAGCCCGGCGCGGATGCGCCCGGGCCGGCACTCCGCGACGCGAAGTCCCCGCTCGACGTTCACCAGCAGCCGCAGGTCGCGCCGCGCCCGGATCAGCGCGACGACGGCGTCGAAGTCGGCGTAAGGCAGGAGGGCTTCGGGCGTCTCCTCGGGCGCCTCCTCCGGCTCTGGCTCCGGTGCGCGTTCGAGCGCGCGCTCGGGCTGCGCCGCCGGCGCCTGCGCCACGGCCTGTCCGGCGCGGCGGGCTTCGGCGGCGGCGCCGTCGCGGCTCAGCCCGCGCGCGCCGGGCAGGCCGTGGCGCAGGCGCCGGCGG
>CAYGUQ010000079.1:9019-11543 GCA_964352995.1 uncultured Rhodobacterales bacterium | reverse complement strand
TCTCCGCCTGGGCGGCCCCGGACGCGCCGACGACGCGGCCATGGGCCTTCGACGCGGCGCTGGCCGGCTACTACGCTACGCTGGCCGACGCCGAGTACGCCGAGAGCGACTTCCTCGATTACTGGCGCTTTCGCGCCAAGCAGCGCGCCGCCGAGGCCGGCATGACGCCGCAAGCCGACGCGCTGTCGGACCGGGCGTTGCCCGAGAGGCTCGCCCCGGCCCTCGCCGCGGCGCGGGCGCAGCTGATCGCGCGCGTCGACGACATCGCGCGACTGGTCTCGCCCGACGCGGCCGCGCATGCGCAGGCCGCCTTCGACTGCTGGATTCAGGAGGCGGAGGAAGACCTCGCGCAGCCGGAGCTCGAAACCTGCCGGCGGGATTTCGAGGCGGCGCTCGCGTCGCTCGGCGCGGCGGAGCGCGATCTCGTGGTGCTGCTGCCCTCGGCGACCGCGACCGCGACCGCCATCGCCGTCTCGGGCGGTGGGCAGACCATCGCGGTGGACCAGGCGTACGGGGGCGTCGCCGGCTCCACGTCGCAGCTGTCGCGCACCGCGCGCCTCGACGAGGCGGGCGTCGCGAAGGCGCTCGCCGGCGCGATCGGCCGGGAGCCGGAAGCCTTCGCCAGCTACACCGTCTATTTCGAGACCGGAGGCGCCGAGTTGGCGGAGGGGGCGCAGGCTGCTCTGGACGCGGCGGTCGCGGACGCGACGTCGCGCCGCGCCGCGCGGGTGGCGGTGTATGGCCACGCCGATCGCGTCGGTTCGCAAAGCGCCAACGTCCGCTTCTCGCGCGCCAGGGCGGAGCGCGTCGCGCAACTTCTGGTCGCCGCCGGCGTTCCCGCCGCTGACGTCGCCTTCGACAGCTTCGGAGAGCTGCGGCCGGCGGTCCCAACCCCTGACGGCGTCGCCGAACCGCTCAACCGGCGTGTAGAGATTGTCGTCCGCTGACTCCGCAGGCGACGGGCTCGGCCGATCCGGGCGACCCGCCGGCGAGAGCGCGCGCGTCTTCGCCTCGGGGCTGATCGCGACGCTTCTCGCGGCGCTGCTGATCGCGATGGCGCCGCCGCCGCTGGACGGCCTGAGGGTCAAGGGCTTCGACCTCCTGCAAGGGGCGGTGTTCGACGCCGGCGAGCCGAGCCGCGTGAGCGTCGTCGCGGTATCGGAGGCCAGTCTGGCCGAGCTCGGCCCCTGGCCGTGGCCGCGCCGCCGGATCGCGCAGCTGATCGACAGCATCGCCGACGCCGGCGCCGTCTCCATCGCCGTCGACGTCGTCTTCGACGCCGAGGACCGCTTCTCGCCGCAGGCGCTGGCCCGCGACGCGCCGGAACTGGCGAGCGATCCCTCCCTGCGCGCCGCGCTTGAAGGTCTCGACGACGGCGACGCCGCGCTGGCGGCGGCGGTCGGCCGCTCCGGCGCGGCTCTCGCGACGCTGCTGCGCGTGGGGCCCGCTGCGCCGGAGGCCGACGCGCCGCCGCCGTTTTCCCTGCCGGTGGAGGGAGGAGCGCTGCGCGGCGTGTCGTTCGACGCGGTGACGGCCCCGCTGCCCGCGCTTGCGCGCGGCGCCGGGGCGCAGGGCGCGGCGAACCTGCTGCCGGACCCCGATCTGGTGCTGCGGCGCGCGCCGAGCGGTTTCATCGTGCGCGGCGCCTTTCATCCCGGCCTGCCGCTTGCTGCGCTGACGGCGGCGGGAAGCGACGTCCGCATCCGGGCGCAGGGAGGCATGCCGGCGGCCGTGCTGATCGACGGCCGCGAGACCGCGGTCGACATGGACGGCGCCGTCTGGCTAGACTTCGTTCGGGTGAAGCGGATCGGCGAGGTCGAGGGGAGCGCGCTGCTGCGGGGAGACCCCGACGCCCGCGGCGGGATCGACGGGCGACACGTCGTCCTCGGCGTCACGGCCCCCGGGGTGGGAAACGTCGTCAGGGCGGCTGACGGCGCGCTGCTGAGCGGCCCGTTGATCGTCGCGGCGACGCTGGACGCGCTTCTGGCGGGATCGACGCTGGTGCGATGGTCCGGCGCCGCGGTGCTGGAGGCCGGCGTCTTCGCCGCCCTCGCGCTCGCCGTCTCGGCGCTCTGGGCCTTTGCGCGCTCGGCGTGGGCGATGGCGGCGGGCCTGGCCATGGCGACGGCGTGGATCGCCTGGACGGCGCTGTCGAGAGCCGCCTTCGGCGCTATTCTGGATCCGCTGCTGCCGGTGCTGGGTCTGGGCCTCGTCAGCCTCGCCTGCGCCTATGCTTTCGGCAGGTCGATGGAGCGGCGCAGGCGCGACCTCGTGCTCGCGCTCGCGGCGCGCACCCAGACGGCGGAGAAGGCGGAGAACGCCAAGAGCGCCTTCCTGACCGAAATCGGCCATGATTTCCGCACCCCTGTGAACGCCATCGAAGGGGCCGCGCGGATGATCAGCGCCCATGCGCGGGCGAACGACCTCGTCGGCGTGCTGGAGCATGTGCACGCCATCGAAAGCCTCACGGGACATCTCCGCATCCTGTTTCGACGGTCGGTCGCGGCCGCGGAGCTCGGCGACG
>CAYGUQ010000079.1:0-8919 GCA_964352995.1 uncultured Rhodobacterales bacterium | reverse complement strand
CGCGTCGACGAGTCCTATCTGCGCGCCGCGGTGCTCTGCCTGATCTCCAACGCGATCGACTATGGCGGCGTCGACGGACCGGTCGACTGCGTCGCGGGGCTGTCCGACGCCGGCGAGCCCTTCATCGAGATCGCGGACCAGAGCGCCGGCATCGCCGACGAGCTGATGGCCGCGGTCGGCGAGCCGGCCGCGTCGCGCAGGATCCTCGCCGCCGCGCGCGGCGGCTACGGGCTGGGCCTCTTCGTCGCCAGGGCGGTGGCGGAGCGTCACGACGGCCGGCTGGAGCTGACGCGACGCACGCCCCGCGGGCTCTGCGCGCGACTGGTGCTGCCCAGGTCGCGCCTAGCGCGATGAGCGAGGCGGGGCCGCGGCCGACCGCGCCTCTTCTCCTCCCTCTCCCCGCCGTCGGCCGCCCATCGGCCCATGCCGACGGGCCGCGCGCCGGGCGGCGTCGCCTCGACCCTCGGCCCCGCTCAGTCCTCAAACGGCTCGGCGCGGGGCGGCTGTGCTGGCGAGGTGGGGCGCGAACATCGCGCGCAGGTCCACCCGCGCGCGCAGCCGCTGCGCCAGCAGATACATCCCTGCCGCCTTGCGCTGGACGAAGAGCGTGTCCATCGGCGGCACGCGCCAGAAGTCCCGCTCGCCGGCGAGCGCGAGCCCGCCCTCGCGCAGGCGGCGCGTGCGCTCGGGGTCGGCGAAGTCGTAGACGCCGCCCTCCCGCAGCGGGGCCAGCACGATCTCGGCGAGGTCGAGCGCGGCGTCCTGATGGCGCGCGTCGGTTTCCGCGTCGAAGAAGCCGATCTCCACGGCGCCGCGGCGCATGGCCTCGCGGTCGCCCGCCACGGCTGCGCGCAGCAGCGCGCGGTAGCGCTCCGTCGTCTGCTCCGAGAGCTCCCGGCTGGCGCCGAAGTCGAGCAGCGCAAGGCGGCCTGTCGCGCGGTCGTAGCGATAATTGGCGAAGTTGGGGTCGGTCTGCATCAGGCGGAACTCGAAGAGCTCGCGCAGGGTGAGTTCGAGCAGCAGCGTCGCCACCCTGTCCCGCTCGGCCTGGGGCGCGTCGACCATGCGCTCGACCGGCTCGCCCTCGACGAAGGACATCGCCAGAACGTCGCGCGTCGTCAGGTCGGCGTGCAGCCGCGGCACAACGTAGTCGGGCGCGTCGGCGAGCAGGTCGCCGAAACGGGCGAGATGACGGCCCTCGCGCGCGTAGTCGGCCTCCTCGTGAAGCTGCCGGCGCGCCTCGGCCAGCATCGGCGCGACGTCGATGGCGGGCGGCAGCATGCCCGAGAGACGCAGCAGCGAAGCGACGGCGCCGACGTCGCTGTCGATGCTGCGGCGCACGCCGGGATACTGGATCTTGACGGCGAGGTCGCGCCCGTCCTTCGTCGTCGCGCGGTGCACCTGGCCGATGGAGGCCGCCGCCATCGGCGCGGGCTCGAACAAGGCGAAGCGGTCGCGCCAGCCCCGGCCCCAGCGCTCGGTCAGCACCTTCTGGAGCTGGCTCGCCGGCATGTGCCGCGCATCGGCGCGCAGCCGGGCGAGGATCTCGGTCAGCTCCGGCGGCAGCACCTCGCCGGCGTCCATCGACAGCAGCTGCCCTAGCTTCATCGCCGCGCCGCGCAGGTCCGCCAGTTGGCGGGTGACGCGCAGGGCGTTGGCGGGCGTCAGCAGCAGGTCCGCCATCGATGGGCGCTCGCCCGAGGCGAAGCGGCGCGCGGCGTCGAGCGCGACGGAGCCCGCCACGCCGCCGGCCAGCCCGCCGAAGCGCGTCAGCCGCGCCAGGCGTCCGCTGGGCACGGCTAGGCCGCGGGCGTCATGGGGCTTGTCGGGCATCTCGGCGCTCTCGCTGGCGATCGACGAGCGCGGCAGGTAGCGCGGCGGGGCGGCGGGTCACGCCCCGGCGCCTCAGGCGGCGCCGGCCCTGCCGAGGCGGGCGCGCAGCATCAGGCCCAGCGTCAGCGCCGCGCCGCCGGCGACCACGCTGAGGAAGCCCACGGCCGGCACCATCGGCGTGTAGCCGCCGATCATCTTGCCGTAGAGCCATTCCGGGATGGTCACGTCGGCGCCGGAGGTGAAGTAGGCGAGGGGGAAGTTGCCCCAGCTCAGCAGGATCGCGAACAGGAAGCCGGAGAAGACGCCCGGCCCGAGCAGCGGCAGCGTGATGTCGCGCAGCACCTGCCACCGCGTCGCGCCGAGGTCTCGCGCGGCCTCCTCGACCGAGGCGTCGTAGCCGTAGGCCTGGATGGCGATGATCAGCGTCACGATGGGCGCGATCCAGACCAGCTGGGCGAAGACCGTCGCCGGCCAGCTCATCTGCACGCCGAGGCTGTTGAACCAGAGCTGCAGCGCCAGCCCCAGCACCGACTGCGGGAAGAACACCGGGATCAGCAGCAGTTGCTGGAACAGCGGCCGGCCCTTCCAGTCGAACCGCGCATAGGCCAGCGCCCCGAAGAAGGCGAGCGTCACCGACAGCAGGCCGACCCATGCGGCGATGGCCAGCGAGGTCCAGAGCGCCTCCTGGATCTGCAGCGAGGTCAGCGCGCCCTCGTACCATTTCAGGTCCCAGTTCTTGACCGGGAAGGTGAAGAAGCGCGAGCGCGACAGCGCCGCCAGCCCCACCACGACCATCGGGACGTAGAGCACCGCGACGACGAGCCAGAGGTAGACGCCGAGACCGCGGCGCGCGGCGGCCCCGGTCACGACTTCCGCGCCCCGAGCATGGCTTCGAGGTTCACCCGCCGCAGCGCCAGCCACACCGCCGCGCCGGCGATGGCGATCACCAGCACCGAGAGCGCCGAGCCGCGCGGCCAGTTCTGCCCGAAGGTGAAGGCGGACTCGATGTCCTCCGCCACGGTCACGATCACCCCCTTGCCGAGGAACTTCGCTTCCGAGAACGCGCCGAGCGAGATCACGAAGCACAGCAGCGCGCCGATCAGAACGCCCGGCGCCGCCAGCGGCAGCTCGATGTCGCGAAACAGCCGCCAGCGGCTCGCGCCGAGGTCGAGCGCGGCCTCCCGCGCGTCGTCGGGCACGTTCGACAACCCCAGCACCATCGGAAACAGCATGAAGGGCAGGTAGATGTAGACCAGCCCGAACACGATCGCCGGCACCGTGTTCACGAGGCTGCCTGTCTCCAGCCCCGTCAGCGCCTTAAGCCCGCCGTCGAGCACGCCCGCCTTGTCGAGAAACAGCACCCAGCCCTGCAGGCGGATGTTCTCCGCCACGAAAAGCGGCGCGACGAGCAGCACGGTCAGCACGAGCGCCTTTCGCGGCGCCGCGCGCTTCACCGCCAGCGCCAGCGGGTAGCAGACGACGAGCAGGATCGCGGTGCTCACCAGCGCCAGCCAGATCGACCATCCGAACGAGATGTGGAAGTTCTGCGCGACGATGTCGACGTAGTTCTCCAGCGTCGGCCGCCCGAACGGGGTGAAGGAGCCGCGCGGCGCCACGCTGTAGAGCGCCACCAGCGCGAGCGGCGCGAGAAAGCCCAGCGCCAGCAGCAGGCCGATGGGCAGCGCGCACCAGAACCCAGCGGAGGGCGGCGCGATCTTCATGGCGGGCGCCGGCGCACGCTCCGCCATCCGCTCGGCGAGGTCGGTCATTCGGGGAAGACCCTGCTCGCCGCCGCGTCGAAGGCCATGCGCACCGCGCGCGGCGGCGGGGCCTCGTCGCGCAGCCGCTCCACCAGCAGCGTGCGCCCGCCGGCGCGCACCTGATACTGCACGCGGCTGCCCAGCAGGTACTCGTTGAAGATCTCGCCCTCGATGGCCCCTTCGTGCCGCCCGTCGACGAAGCGCATGTCCTCCGGCCGCACGACGAGGGAGCCCTGGGCGAAATCCGCCGGCGCGCCTGGCGGCGCGTCGAACGCCACGCCCAGCGCCTCGCAGTAGAGCCTGCCGTCGTCGCGCCGCGCCACCGGCAGGCTGTTCACCTCGCCGAAGAACTCGGTCACGAAGCGGTCCTTCGGCGCGGTGTAGATCTCGCGGGGGCTGCCGATCTGGGCGATGCGGCCCTTGTTCATCACGCCGATGCGGTCGGACATGATCATCGCCTCTTCGAGCGAGTGGGTGATGTAGACGAAGGTCTTGCCGGTCTCGCGCTGGATGTCCTTGAGCTCCTTCTCCAGCGTCTTGCGCAGCCGGTAGTCGATGGCCGAGAGCGGCTCGTCGAAGAACAGGATCTCGGGGTCGAAGGCCAGCGCGCGGGCCAGCGCCACGCGCTGCCGCTCGCCGCCTGAGCAGCGCGTCACCGGGCGGTCGTAGTAGCTCTCCGGCAGGTGGGCCAGCGCCAGACACTCGGTCGCCCGCCGCCGCCGTTCGACCCTGTCGACGCCGCGGCACTTCAGCGGATACTCGACGTTGCCGCCGACGGTCATGTGCGGGAAGAGCGCGAGCGACTGGAACACCATGCAGGTCGGCCGCAGGTTCGCCGGCACGTCGTTGATGCGTTCGCCGCGCAGCAGGATGTCGCCGCGCGTCGGCTTGTCCATGCCGACCAGCATCCGGATCAGCGTCGTCTTGCCCGAGCCGGAGGGGCCGACGATGGTGAAGAACTCGCCCTCGGCGATCTCAAGCGAGACGCGCTCCACGGCGACCATGTCGCCGAAGAGCTTGTCGACGGCGCGCAGCTCCAGGATCGGCTGCGCCATCACAGCCCGCGGGTGCGCTTGGCCTCGGTGTAGAGGTCGTGCATGGCGTCGTAGTCGGGGTTGATGTCGAAATCGATGCAGCGCTTCACGAGCGTGTCGAGCTCGGCGCCGCCGTCGCCCCATTGCACGGACGCAAGCTGGTCGGGCGTCCAGCGGTCGAGCACGGCCTTCTCGCCCATCTGCACGACCGGGTTCAGCGTGCCCGGCGCCTCGGCCCCGACGCGGTAGGCGGCCTCGGGCGTGTGGCAGTAGATCAGGAAGGCCTCGGCCAGCGGCGTCGGGTCGGGGTTGGCGACGAGCGAGGTCACCTCGATCCAGATGATGC
Source organism: uncultured Rhodobacterales bacterium (assembly GCA_964352995.1). Taxonomy (GTDB): domain Bacteria; phylum Pseudomonadota; class Alphaproteobacteria; order Rhodobacterales; family Rhodobacteraceae; genus Rubrimonas. The sequence continues at coordinate 3,946 of CAYGUQ010000079.1, read as the reverse complement.
CGGACTGGCCCATCGGGTTGTCGGCGGTCTTCGTCTCCTCGATGCCTTCGATGGGCACGACGCATTCGATCTGGCTTTCGCCCTCGTAGCGGGCGGCGGAGGCGGAATAGACGCTGCCGGGGAAGGTGCCGACGATCTCTCCGGTGATCATGTCGCGCGCCAGCGCCGCCTGGTCCGCCGACACCTTCTTGGCGTTGGCGAAGATCTTGAAGATCATCTCCTCGTAGGCGGCCATCTCGTCGTCGGTGTGCTTGCGGAACGGGCTGAAGCCCGCGGCCATGCAGGCGTGCATGATCACCCAGTTCTCGTAGTCGAGCACGCCGTACTCGCCCTTGGCGCCCTCGATCAGCTCCATGTAGCCGCCGGTCTCGACCGTCTCGCGCGACATGGCGTCGGTGTTGATCAGCATCGCGGAGGGGCCGTAGCGCTGGATCATGCCGAGCAGCTTCTCGCCCGAGGCGTCCATCGCCCAGTGATAGGGCCACTGGAAGCCTTCCACGTTCATGTCGTAGAGCGGCGCGAACTTGGCGCTGTCGAGCGGCAGGATCAGCCCCTCGGGATAGAGCAGCTTGCGCTGCCAGGCGTTGTTGAGGTTGATCACGTCCCAGGTCGAGGTGCCGCCGCCGCGCAGGTTGTTCACCGCCGCGGGGTCGGAGATCAGCATCTGCGGCTTCACCGTCGCGCCGATCTCGCGCATGAAGGGGTCCAGCACCGGCTCCTCGGTGTAGCCCTCCCAGGAATGCAGGTTCAGCGTGTCGCGGTGGCCGCCTCTCGAGAGGCTCTCGACCGTCTTGGCCCAGAGCTCGTCGGCGTAGGTGGTTCCGGCGGCGAGCGCCTTCGGCCCGGCGGCGAGCGAGGCCATGAAGCCCGCGGTCAGGCCCTGCATGACCGCGCGGCGGGAGGGCGCGAAGGGGTTGTGGAGTTGTCGGCGCATGGCGGTCGTCCCTGTCTGGTTCCGGCTTGTCATTCGGCGGCGAGCGCGTTGCAGCTTGCGGCGTTCTTCGAGGACGGCAGGTCGAGGTTCGGGTTGCGGTCGAAGAAGCCGTTGGGCATCAGCTTGAAGCCCGTCGTCACGACCGGCTGGACCGGGAAATCCTCCAGCCGCGGGTTATGATGCAGGCCGAAGACGTGCCAGGCGACGATGTCCTCGCCGTCGACCGGGCGCCGCTTCGCGGTCCATTTCGGCAGCCCGTCGGAGCCGTCGGAGTGGTTCATGAAGCGCCCCGCCGGAAAGCGCTCCTCAGCGTCGTAGGGCGTCACCCAGAGATGCTTGTAGACGAAGGGCATCCGCTTGCCCGACGGGCCTTCGGGGTGGTTGAACGGCTTGACGGCGTGCACCGGCTCCAGCTTGTAGGCGGTGGGCCTGCCCATCGCGTTGGTCTTTTCGCGGCTGACGAATTTCCAGTAGCGCTCGGCCTCCGGCGCGCGCTCGCGCCCGCCCTCCACCGTCAGCGGCGTCTCGCGCACGTAGAAGGCGTTGCCGTAGGGGTTCTCGGGGCCCGGCGGCTCGGCGAGCGTGTCGCATTCCACGACGCCGTTGCGGTCTCCGTCGACGGCGAGGTCGAGCCGCGTGCAGAACAGGTGCTGGTGGATCTGGCCGACGACGCCGGGCGCGACCTCGGTCCCGTATTTGCCCGGCTTGCCGGGCTCGCAGCCGACCGTGTTGATGATGCCGGTCGCCTTCATCTCGAACTCGATCGTCCCGTCGAGATAGAAGTACCAGTAGCTGCCGTACTCGTAGTTGCCGACCGTGGAGATCGAGGAGATCACCAGCCGCCGCGCGCGGCGCACCTCGGTGCGGTCGGTGCGGAAGTCCCAGTGCTTCCAGAGGATGCCGAAATCCTCCTCATGAATGCAGATGGCGTTCTCGATCAGCATCGGGTCGCCGTTGACGTCGGAGATCCAGCCGTCGAGGTAGTGGATGGCGCCGAGGCAGTCGCAGCCGAGCTTGAGCTGGTTGGCGAGCTTGCCGAGCCCGTATTCGCCGATGTCGAACACGTTCTTGCGCGGGTGCGCGCCCTTCGGCGAGCCGTAGGGCACCACCATCTCCGCGATCGAGGCGCGGTAGAGCACGGGCCGGTCGGCGTAGCGCAGGTCGTGCAGCGTCAGCCCCTCGCGGGCGTTGAAGCCGATCAGGATCGACCAGTCGTGCCAGCGGATCGTGCGGCCGGCCATCTCGAACGACACGCCCTCCGGCTGCACCACGTCGATGGGCTTGAGGTCGTCGCGGCTCTCGGTCTGGAATTCGCTGTCGTAGTTGACCTCGGCCATCGGCACCGGCGTGTCGCCGACGTCGTCGACGCGCACCAGCTTCTGCGCCTTGATGTCGACCACCGGGTTCAGGCCCTCGATGGGATGGGCGTAGAGGTTGTCGTTCATGCTGGTCTTGAGCCAGCAGAAGGTGTGGGCGAGGTGCCTGCCCTCCTCGCCGGGCACGTCGAAGTTGCCCGCCGACCACGGGTCGACGCAGACGAGGTCGATGTCCTCGATGCCGCGGCGCCTGCAGGCGGCGATGAAGGCGGGGTCGCTCTTCACGATCGCCTCGATCTCCATGAACTCCTCGAGCTGGATCATCGGCCGCGCCTGCGGCGCGTGATCGGTCGCGAGGATCTTCTGCGCGGTGATCGAGACGTCGTAGGTCCAGACGCCGATTGAACCGAGGCGATAGACCGTCACCCGCGCCTTGCGCTCGAAGTCGTCGCCGGGCTTGAAGGCGCGGACCTTCTTCTTCGAGGGCTCCTTCAGCTCGATCATCTCGAAGCGCAGGCCGTCGCCGTCGACCGCCGCCCGAACCAGCTCCGCAGCGATCTCGATCTCCTCTCTGGTGAGCGGATCGAGAGGGTGCGAGGCGGCCGAGGACGTCTCGGTGTCGACGTTGACCGGCTTGTTCATGGGGGCCCTCCGTTGTCGCTGCCCGGGAAGCGTGGCGCTGCGGGAAAGTCGAATCCACAAAAAATGCCCATGAACTTACAACGTGTTTACAATTTGCGCAGACATTGAGGGCTTGTGCGATTTATTGGGCGACAGCGTCGGCTGGATCGCTGCGAATGTCGTCAAGCATCGCGGGTGATTTATCGAGCAAGCCGATTCGGCGTAGGCGCCTCACGGGCTGTCGTCGCGCCGCGCGCTGGAGGGCAGGTCGAGCCCGAGCCGGTCCGCGAGCAGCACGAGCAGGCGTTCCGGCGGCGTCATCGCGGCGCGGGCGGCGAGCACGCGGCGGGCGAGCCCCGGATCGTCCGTGATCAGCCCGTCGACGCCCATGGAGACCATCGCGGACATCTCGGCGGGGTCGTTGACCGTCCAGACGAAGAGCTTCTTGCCGGCGCGGCGCAGGCGGGCGGCGAGCCCGGGGCTGGCCGCCGCGGCGCGGATCGCGACGAAATCGCCCTCCAGCCGCGAGACGTCCCCGACGGCCGTCGCCGCCAGCACGCCGACCGGCCAGTCCGGCCGCAGCGCCGCCATCTTCAGGACGGCGGCGTATTTCAGCGACATGACCGCCACCTCGCCGGCCATGGCGGCGCCGTCCACCGCCGCCGCGACGCGGTTCTCCAGATCGACGTCATGGCCGTAGTACTTCAGTTCGATCAGCAGGCGCGCGCGGCCGCGCACCGCCTCCAGCGCCTGCGCGAGCGTCGGGGTGCGCTCGCCGGAATGCTCGGGGCCGAACCGGCCGCCGATGTCGATGGCGGCGAGGTCCGCCGCGGTCGCGTCCCAGACCTTCAGGTCGACGCCGGCGATCTTCATGAAGTCGCTGTCGTGGATCACGACGACCTCGCCGTCGGCGCTCTCCTGCACGTCGATCTCGACCCAGTCGGCGCCGTCCTCCACGGCCCGGCGGATGGCGGCGAGGCTGTTCTCGGGCGCCAGCGCGCCGGCCCCGCGATGGCCGATCACCAGCGTCGCGTCGGCTGCTGCGGACGCCGCCCGCCCGCCATCCGCTCCCGGC
>CAYGUQ010000078.1:0-11586 GCA_964352995.1 uncultured Rhodobacterales bacterium | reverse complement strand
GCTGGAGACGGGGCTCAAGGGGTCGATCAACACCGAGATCATCGAGCGCGCCGGCGGGCGCAACGTCGCCGACAGCGGCGACGGCCGGCGCGGGCTCGTGCAGGCCTCCATCGAGCAGGTCATCGTCGCCGACCCCGAGATCATCGTCACCTGGGACCGCACTTTCTACGACCGCGTGTGGAGCGACCCGCTCTGGGCGGAGATCAGGGCCGTGCGGGAGGGGCGGGTGTATCTGTCGCCGACGGCGCCCTTCGGCTGGGTGGACCGGCCGCCGTCGGTGAACCGGATCATCGGGCTGCGCTGGATGGCGGGGCTGCTGTGGCCGGACCTTTGGAAGGGCGACCTGCGCGAGGAGACGCGCGCGTTCTACAGCCTCTACTACCACGTCGACCTGACGGAGCCCGAGCTGGACGGCCTGCTCGAATGGGCCGCGGGGCGCGCGCCGCCCCTCGCGAAGCCCTGAGCGCGCCGCAGATCGACGCCGCGCGGCCCGGGCGGCGGCTCGCCGCGCCGCCGCTCTGGGCGGGCGTCGCCGTCGCGCTGGCGGGCCTGAGCTTCGGCGCGCTGATGCTGGGGCCCTATCCGCTCACGCCGGCCGAGACGCTGGGCGCGCTGCTGGGATTCGGCGACGCGCAGGCGCAGATCGTGGTGCTCAACGTGCGCCTGCCCCGCGTGGCCGCGGCCCTGCTCGTCGGCGCGGCGCTGGCGGCGGCCGGCGCGAGCTATCAGGCGCTGTTCCGCAACCCGCTCGTGTCGCCCGACATTCTCGGCGTCTCCGCCGGAGCGGGGCTGGGCGCGGTGCTCGGCATCTTCCTGTCGCTGCCGGTGGCGGCGATCCAGGGCATGGCGTTTCTGGGCGGACTCGGCGCGGTGACGCTGGTCGGTCTCGTCGCCCGCGCCGTGCGCGGGACCGACCCGACGCTGGCGCTGGTGCTGACCGGCGTGGTGGTGGGCGCGCTGGCCGGCGCCGCCACCTCGCTGCTCAAGGTGATGGCCGATCCCTACGACCAGCTGCCGGCGATCACCTTCTGGCTGCTGGGCTCGCTCGCCTCGGTGACGATGGCGGACCTCGCGCCGGCGGCCCCCGCGGTGGCGTTGGGCCTCGTTCCCCTCGCGCTGCTGCGCTGGCGGATCAACGTGCTGTCGCTCGGCGACGAGGAGGCGCGCGCGCTGGGCGTGGAGGCGGGGCGGCTGCGCCTTGTCGTCGTCGCCGCCGCGACGCTGGCGACCGCCAGCGTGGTGGCGCTCGCCGGGGTGGTGGGCTGGGTCGGCCTCGTCATCCCGCATGTGGCGCGGATGCTCGTCGGGCCCGGCTTCGGCCGGCTGCTGCCTGCGGCCGCAGCGCTGGGCGCGGGCTACCTGCTGCTGGTCGACACGCTGGCGCGCACGATGGCGGCGGTGGAGGTGCCGCTCGGCATTCTGACAGCCGTGATCGGCGCGCCGTTCTTCATCTGGCTGCTGGCGCGCGGCCGCAGGGGCTGGCTGTGAGGCTTCAGGCCGAAGGGCTCGCGATCGGCTACCCCGGCGGCGCGGTCGGGCGCGACATTGCGCTCGATGTCGGCCCAGGCGACATCCTCTGCCTGCTCGGCCCCAACGGCTGCGGCAAGACCACCCTCCTGCGGACGCTGCTGGGTCTGCTGCGGCCGCTCGCCGGCGCGGTTTCGCTGGGGGGCGAGCGGCTGGAGCGGCTCGCCCGCGCCGAGGTCGCCCGCCGCGCGGCCTATGTGCCGCAGGCCCACGCGCCGCCCTTCCCGTTCACCGCGCTGGAGATCGTCCTGATGGGCCGCACGGCGCGCCTGCCGCCCTTCGGCCAGCCGGGCCGCGCCGACCGCGCGGCCGCGCATGCGGCGCTGTCGCGGCTCGGGATCGGCGATCTCGCGGCGCGCGACTACTCGCGGCTGTCCGGCGGTCAGCGCCAGCTCGTGCTGATCGCCCGGGCGCTGGCGCAGGAGACGCCGCTGATCGTGATGGACGAGCCGACGGCGAGCCTCGACTTCGGCAACCAGGCGCGGGTGCTCGCCGAGGTCGCGGCCCTCGCCGGCGCCGCCCGCGGGGAGGGCCGCGCCGTCGTGCTGACCACCCACGACCCCGACCAGGCCTTCGCGCTCGACGCGCAGGTCGTGCTGATGAAGGCCGGCCGCGTCGTCGCACGCGGCGCGCCCGGAACCGCCCTCACCGGCGCGGCGCTGAGCGCGGTCTACGGCGTTCCCGTCGTCGTGGAGCGCACCGAGAGCGGCCGCGCCGTCTGCGCGCCCTCGCTCGCGCGTCAGTCGGCGCCGGGCGTCGTCGCGGACGCCCCGCCGGTCCGCTAAGCCGCATGCGCGACGGCGATCCTCGCGTCGCAAGCCGGCCCCTCAGCCGAGATGCACGTGGCCGCCGGGGTAGCGCAGGCGCGGCACGGAGCGGGTGGCGAGGAAGAAGCCGAGCGTCAGCGGCCCCACGCGGCCGAAGAACATGAACACCATGATGAGCGCGCGGCCGAAGGCGTCGAGCTCGGTCGTCTCGCCGCGCGTCAGGCCCACGGTGCCGAAGGCCGACGTCACCTCGAAGGCCAGGTCGAGAAACTCCCCGTCGTGGTGGATGGCCATGAGGAAGATCCCGCTCAGCACCATCAGCATGCTGACCGTCGTCAGCGCCAGCACCTTCATCACGTCCGTCGCGCCGAGGCTGCGGCCGAAGGCGTGGAGCGCCTGCCGGCGGCGGAAGAACGCGATCGTCGCCAGCAGCAGCACGATCAGCGTCGTCACCTTCACCCCGCCGGCGGTGGAGGCGCTGCCGCCGCCGACGAGCATCAGCGTCATCATCATCAGCGTCGTGCTGTCGCGCAGGGCGCCGATGTCGAGCGTGTTGAAGCCGGCCGTGCGCGGCGTCACGGCCTGGAACCAGCTCGCCCACAGCTTCGCGCCGAGGCCGTCCAGCGCGCCCAGCGTCGCCGGATTGCTCCATTCCAGCGCGGCGAACATCGCCCAGGCCCAGACGATCAGCGCCAGCGTGCCGCTCAGCATGAGCTTGCTGTGCAGCGTCAGGCGGCGCCAGCCGCGCACGCGGTCGAGATCGGCCAGCACCACGAAGCCGAGGCCGCCGACGATGAAGAGCGCCGGCACGACGAGGTTGATCACCGGGTCGGCGACCCAGCGCGACAGGCTGTCGGGGTGCAGCCCGAACCCGGCGTTGTTGAACGCCGAGACGCTGTGAAAGACCGCCTCCCAGACCCCCCGCCAGAAGCCGAACTCCGGCACGAAGACGAAGGCGAGCGCGACGGCGCCGAGGGCCTCGAAGGTCAGCGCCGCGAGCGCGACGACGCGCACCAGCGTCGCGAGATTGCTCACCGGCGGCTGATTGAGATCCTCGCTGAGCATCAGCCGCTGGGGCATCCCGAGCGGAATGTCGAGCGCGGCCAGCACCAGCACGGCGAAGGTCATCAGGCCGAGCCCGCCGAGCTGGACGAGCACGACGATGACCGCCTGACCGAACAGCGTGAACGCGGCGCCGGTGTCGACGAGGGTCAGCCCCGTCACCGTGACCGCGGAGGTCGCGGTGAACAGCGCCTCGCTCCAGCCGATCCCGCCATGGTGCGCGACCGGCAGACGCAGGAGCCCCGCGCCGACGACGATGCAGCCGAGATAGAGCAGCGACAGCACCGCCGGCGGCGGAAGCCGCCAGCGCCGCCCCCGCCCGCGCAGCGCGAAGCTTCGCGCCACGGTCAGAGGCTCGCAGCGAAGTCGCGCAGGTCCTTGCGCTGGCCGAGCAGCAGCAGCAGGTCGTCGCCCTGCAGCGCGCAGGCCTCGTCGTCGCGGCCGACGAAGTCGGTCCCGCGCATGACGCCGATGCAGCGCAGGTTGTGCTTGCGGCCGTAGGAGAGGTCGGCGAGCCGCTTGCCCTCCAGGCTCTTCGGCACGCGGAAGTTCACGACGTGATAGCCGTTGCCGAGGCTTACATAGTCGCGCACGAGCGGGTTGTGCAGCACCTGCGCGATGTGCTGGCCGACCTCGACCTCCGGGTGGATCACCCGGTCGACGCCGAGACGGCTGAGAATGCGGTGATGGGTGCGGGTGTTGGCCTTGGCCCAGATCGTGTCGACGCCGATGAGCTTGAGGTTGATGGCGGCGAGGATGCTCGCCTCCAGGTCCTCGCCCACGGCGATCAGCGCCGTGGCGCATTCGCCGAGGCCGGCCTCGCGCAGCGCTGCGTCGTCGCGCGCGTCGACGATGATCGCCTGGCTCAACCTCTCGGCGAAGGTGGAGACCCTCGCCTCCGAGAGGTCGACGCCGATGACGTGGTTGCCGAAGCGCGTCAGCTCCGTCGCCACCGTGCCGCCGAAATTGCCGAGGCCGATGACGCCGAAGACCCTGCTTGCGAAGCGCATGGCGCACCTCCTCCTGCCGTCGTTCGATTACGCCTACTACAACGCGCCTTCCGCGCAAGGCGCTCCGCCGCTGCGCGCGATCGCGCTCAGGGACGGGGGCGACCGTCCCTGCGCGGACGTCGGCGCGTTCGGGCGCTCGCCGGAGCGCCCGAGTTGACGTTCGGCCCGCCGGCGGGTTCTGCTCGGCGCATGAACGGCGCCAGCCCCCGCAGCTATCGGCGACCCGCGCGCGTCGGGCGCGGCCGATGAGGCCGCCGGCCTCGGCCGACGTGCTGATCCTCGGCGGCGGCTCCGCCGGCTGCGTGCTGGCCGCCCGCATCTCGGAGGACCCGCGGCTGCGCGTGGTTCTGGTCGAGGCCGGCCCCGACGCGCCGGAGACCGAGGCCCGCCTGTCGGCCTATCCCGGCCGCGCCTATTTCGAGCGCGGCGGCCTCTGGCCGGACACGCTGGCGCTGACCGGCGGCGCGGGGCGCAACGGGCCGCAGGCGCGCGCGAGATCGCCTTACGCTCAGGCCCGGCTGCTCGGCGGCGGGTCGGCGATCAATGGGATCGGCGCCAATCGCGGCGCGCCCTCCGACTACGACGAGTGGGGGGCGCTGGGCGCGGAAGGCTGGTCGTGGGAGGCGGCGCTTCCGTGGTTCCGCAAGCTTGAGCGCGATCTCGACATGGAAGGGCCTGAGCACGGCGCCGACGGCCCGATCCCGATACGGCGCCCCGATCCCGCTGCGGCGAGCGGCTTCGCGCAGGCGGCGGCGCGGGCGCTCGCGGCGCTGGGCTCAGCGTGGCGGCGGGACCAGAACGGGCCGTGGCTGGACGGCCTTCACCCCATCGCCCTCAACCTCGACGAGAACTGGCGGCGCGTGTCGGCGGCGCGCGGCTATCTGACGGCGTCGGTCCGGGCGCGCGCCAATCTCGCGATCCTGCCGGACGCGACCGCCCTGCGCATCCTCTTCGAGGGCCGCCGCGCGCGGGGAGCGGTCGTCCGCCTCCGCGACGGGGCTCAGATCGAGATCGGGGCGGGCGAGACCGTCGTCAGCGCCGGTGCGCTGCGGTCGCCGGCGCTGCTCATGGCCAGCGGCGTGGGCCCCGGCGAGGCGCTGCGCGGGCTGGCGGTCGCAGCGACGGCAGTGCGCGCCGGCGTTGGCGAGAACCTCATGGAGCACCCCGCCGCAGGCGTCGCCGCATGGCTGCCGCGCGCCGCCCGCGGCGCTCCGGCGGCGCATCACATCCCTCTCGTCGAGCGCTTCTCATCGGGAGCTGAGGGCGCCCCGGGCGGCGACATGCACCTCGCCGTCATGGCGCGGGCGGCGTGGCACGCGATAGGCCGACGGCTCGGCATGGCCTTCGTCTGGGTGAACAAGTCGCACTCCCGCGGGCGGGTCCGCCTGACGCCCGAGGGTCTGGACGTCGATTTCAGGCTGCTGACCGACGGCCGGGACCGCGACCGGCTGGCCGCCGGCTTTCGACGCGCCGCCGCCGCCATGCTCGGCGCCTCGGCCGAAGGCGGTTGCGGCGCGCCTTTCGCGGCGCAGCCGGGCGCGCGGGCGCGCCGGTTCGCCGCGCCCTCGCCCCTCGCCAGCGCGGCGACGGGGCTCGCCGCCGCGGCGCTCGATCTTTCGGGGCCGTTCGCGCCCGGTCTCGCGGCGAGGCTCGCCGGCGACGCGCCGCCGCTGGGCTCCCTGCTCGCCGACGAGCGGCTGCTGCACGGCTTCCTCGACGAGGTCGTCACGGGCGTCTGGCACGCTTGCGGAACCTGCCGGATGGGGGCGGCGGCCGACCCGATGGCGGTGACGGACGGGCGCGGCCGCGTGCACGGGGCGGAGCGGCTCAGGGTGTGCGACGCGTCGCTGTTTCCGACCATTCCCTGCGCCAACCTCAACGTGCCGGTGATGATGGTCGCCGAACGCGTCGCCGCCGATCTGCGCGCCGATGCGACCGGGGGCGCCGCGGCGCGCTCCTGAGGCCGCAATCGCTTCGCCGCGGCTCGACAGGCCATGCTGCGGCGCACACACTCGGCGCCGGCGTGTGCGGCGTCGCGGGGAAGGGGAGCGTCATGCGGGTCATCGTGTACGGGGCCGGAGCGATCGGCGGCGTCGTCGCCGCGGCGCTCGCGCTCGCCGGGCGGGAGGTCGTCGCGATCGCCCGGGGTCCGCGGCTGGAGGCGATCCGCTCAGGCGGGCTCCTGCTGCGCACGCCGCGGGGCGAGAACCGCGCGCCGCTGGAGGCCGTCGGCGACCCTTCCGAGATCGCCTTCCGGCCCGGCGACGCCGTCATGCTGGCGATGAAGACGCAGCACACCGAGGCCGCGCTGGAGCGGCTGCGGGCGGCCGGCTGGCGCGACGGGCCGATCTTCTGCGCGCAGAACGGCGTCGCGAACGAGGCGATGGCGCTCAGGCGGTTTCCCAACGTCCACGGCGTCGTGGTGATGATGCCGGCGAGCTACATGGCGGCCGACGAGGCGAACGTGTTCGCAGGGCCGCGCCACGGCGTGTTCGATCTCGGGCGCTATCCGTCAGGGGTCGACGCCGACGACGAGCGTATGGCCTCCGCGCTCGACGACGCCGGCGTCGCCGCCTTCACGTCTCCTGAGGTCATGGCCGGGAAATACGGCAAGCTGCTGCTGAACCTCAACAACATCGCAGCCGCCGCCTTCGGGCGGGACCCTGCCGCGGCGTGGCTGAAGGACGCGCTGCGCGCGGAGGGAGAGGCGGCGCTCGCCGCGGCCGGCGTCGCCTGGCGCGACGTCGGCGCGGCCGACCCAAGGCGCGAGGCGCTGATGAAGATGGCCGAGATCCCCGGCGTCGGTCCGTTCGGCAACTCCACCGCGCAGAGCATCGCGCGCGGCGCGGGTTCGGTGGAGACCGACTATCTCAACGGCGAGATCGCGCTTCTGGCGCGCGCGCATGGCGTCGCTGCGCCCCTGAACGCCGCGGTCTGCGCGCTCGGCGCGGCGCTGGCGCGCGGGGAGACGCCGGACCTCGCGGCGGCGCTGCGAGACCTGCGAGTGCTGGCGCCGGCCTGACGACGCTCCGCCGCATCGGCTCCCGCCCAGCGAGACGTCCTGCATTGACCGATTGTCGACAATCAGACCAGGATGATTCCCGACCGACAACAGGGAGATGACGAAGATGCGCAGTCTGTTCCGCTCGATCGCGACCGCCCTCGCCGGCCTGACGCTGGCCGCGGCGCCCGTCGCCGCGCAGCAGTCGACATGGGAGGCGATCAAGGAGCGGGGCTCGCTGCGCGTCGGCGTCACGCAGGCGCCGCCCTGGTTCGCCAAGGCCCCCGGCGCCGAGGAGTGGAGCGGGCTCGGCGCCAGCATCGGCAAGCAGATGGCGTCCGACCTCGACGTCTCGTTCGAGCCGGTGGAGGTGACCTGGGGCACCGCGGTCGCGGCGCTGCAGGCCGATCAGATCGACGTCATGTTCGTGCTCGACGCGACGCCCGCGCGCGCGACGGCGATCGACTTCCCCGCCCAGCCGCTGCTCTACTACGCGCTGGCGGTGCTCGCGGACGAGGAGCTCGCCATCGAGACGTGGGAGGACCTCAACAAGCCCGAGGTCAAGATCGCGGTGACGCAAGGCACGACGATGGACGGCTACGTCACCGCCCGCCTCGACAGGGCCGAGATCCTGCGCTTCCCCTCGAACCCCGAGGCCGTCGCCGCGTTCCAGTCGCGCCGCGTCAACGCCGTCTCGCTGTTTCATCCGCCGCTGATCGCGATGCGCAAGCAGATCGGGCGGGGCCAGATCGTGCTGCCCAAGCCGATCCGCCAGTCGGCGTCTTCGGCGGGCGTGCGGCGCGAGGACGACAAGACGTTCCGCGACTGGGTGAACACCGCGATCAGCTACTACTACAACACCGGCCAGACCCAGGAATGGTACGAGGCCTTCCTGACCGAGTTCGGCGTCGACCCCGCCAGCGTGCCGGCGATCCGGCGCGAGGACTGGTGAGGCGGGGGCGCGTCGCATGGACTACGCCTGGGATTTCGGCGTCGTCCTGCGCGACGCGCCGCTGCTGCTCGCAGGGCTCGCCAACACCCTGAAGGTGACCGGGCTCGCGCTGCTGTTCGGCGTTCCGCTCGGCCTCGCGCTCGCGCTCCTGCGCCTCTACGGCGCCGGCCCCGCGCGGTTCGCGGCCGGGCTCGTCATCGAGTTCTTCCGCGCCACGCCGCCGCTGGTGCAGCTCTTCTGGTTCTTCTTCGCCCTGCCGATCCTCACCGGGATCGAGATCGATCCGTTCCGCGCCGCCGTGCTGACCTTCTCGATCCAGTCCTCCGCGTTCTTCGCCGAAGTGTTCCGCGGCGGCGTGGCCTCGATCGAGCGCGGGCAGTGGGAGGCGGCGAAGGCCATCGGCATGACGCGCTCCCAGACCCTCGGCCGCGTCGTGCTGCCGCAGGCGGTGAAGCGGATGATCCCCGCCTTCCTCGAACGCGCCATCGAACTGATGAAGACGACGACGCTCGTCGCCTCGATCTCCTACGCCGACCTGCTCTATCAGGCGAACGCCATCGCGCAGGCGACCTTCCGGCCGCTGGAGGTTTTCACGGTCGCTGCGCTGATCTACTTCGTGATCCTGACTGCGCTCAGCCAGCTCGTGCGCCTGATCGAACGCCGCCTCGCGCGCAGTGGGGAGACGCTGGCCTGATGGAGCATGTCTGGAACTTCGCCCCGGTGCTGGCGTCATGGGAGCTTCTGGCGCTGGGCCTGCTCAACACGCTGAAGCTCGCCGCGCTGACGCTCGCGACGGGGCTGACGCTCGGCCTCTTCGTCGGCGCGGCGCGCTTTGCGAAGACGCGGGCGCTGCGCTGGCCGGCGACGGCGTTCATCGAGCTGTTCCGCAACACCCCGGTGCTCGTTCAGATCATGTGGTTTTACTTCGCCTTCCCGATCCTGGCGCCGGTGAGGATCGGCCCCTTCGAGGCGGCGGCGCTGGGGCTGGCGCTCAACACCACGGCCTTCGCGGCGGAGATCTTTCGCGCCGGGCTCCAGTCGATCCATCGCGGGCAGTGGGAAGGGGCGCGCGCGCTCGGCATGACCTACGGCCAGCAGATGCGGCGGGTGGTCCTGCCGCAGGCGGTGCGCCGCATGATCCCCGCCTTCATGAACCGCGCCGTGGAGCTGTTGAAGATGACCTCGCTCGCCTCGGTGATCGCCTATGGCGAGCTGATGCATCAGGCCAAGACCGTGGCGACCTACCACTTCAACCCGATAGAGACCTACACCGTGGTGGCGCTGACGTTCTTCGCCATCGTCTATCCGCTGGCGCTGGCGGTGCAGCGCGTGGAGAAGGAGCTCTCCCGCCATGGCTGAGGCGCTTCGGATCGAGGGGCTGCGCAAGCGCTTCGGCGATGTCGAGGTCCTGAAGGGCGTCGACCTTTCGGTGCGACGCGGCGAGACCATCGCGCTTCTCGGCGCCTCGGGCTCCGGCAAGTCCACGCTCCTGCGCTGCGTGAACATGATGGAGACGCCGAGCGCCGGGCGCGTCACGCTGAACGGCGCGCTGGTGGGCCGGGAGCGGGGCGGGCGCGTCGAGTATCCCGAGCGGCTGCTGGCGCCGGTGCGCGCGCGGGTCGGGATGGTGTTCCAGCAGTTCAACCTGTTTCCGCACCTGACCGCCGCGCAGAACGTCATGGAGGGCCCGCGCACCGTGCTGCGGCTGAGCCGCGCCGAGTGCGCGCGCCGCGCGGCGGCGCAACTGGCGCGCGTCGGTCTCGGGGACCGCGGCGACGCATGGCCGTCGCAGCTCTCGGGCGGCCAGCAGCAGCGCGTCGCGATCGCACGGGCGCTGGCGATGGAGCCGGAGTTGATGCTGTTCGACGAGGCGACCTCGGCGCTCGACCCGGAGCTGGTGGGCGAAGTGCTCGACGCGATCGGCGAACTGGCGCGGGAGGGCATGACGATGCTGCTCGTCACCCATGAGCTCGGCTTCGCCCATGCGGTCGCCGACCGCGTGCTGTTCCTGCACGGCGGCCGCATCCTGGAGGAGGGCCCTCCCTCGGAGGTGCTGCGCCGCCCGCGCGAGGCGGCGACGCGCGCCTTCCTGCGCGGCCACAGCCGGTTTCGCCTCCCGGAGCCGGAATTCGAATGAAAGCGCTCGACATGACGCAGAATGACCCCGCCGGCCGCCGCGCAACCACCCATGAGGCGGAGATCGACGCGCGCAACGAGCGCATCCTGATCTGGCTGGACGGCAGGCTGCTCCCGCCGGCCGAGGCGACGGTCTCGGTCTACGACAGCGGCTTCATGCTCGGCGACGGGGTATGGGAGGGCCTGCGGCTCCACAACGGCAAATGGGCCTTCCTCGACGACCATCTCGACCGTCTGTTCGAGGCCGCGCGCGCGATCGACCTCGACATCGGGCGGGACCGTGCTGGCGTGAGGGCCGCGCTGGAGGAGACCCGCGCCGCCAACGGCATGACGGACGACGTGCACGCCCGACTGATGGTGACGCGCGGGCGGAAGGCGCGGCCCTTCCAGCACCCGTCGCTCTCGCGCTTCGGACCGACCATGGCGATCATCATGGAGCACTCCGCGCCAGCCACGGCGCTGCGCGCGCGGGGGGTGAGGCTCGCGACCGTGCCGCAGGTGCGCGGCCTGCCGATGAGCCAGGACCCCAAGCTCAACTCCCACTCCAAGCTGAACTGCGTGCTGGCCTGCATCCAGGCGGAGAAGGCGGGGGCGGACGAGGCGCTGATGCTCGACCCGCACGGCTTCGTGAACACGACGAACGCCTGCAACTTCTTCATCGTGCGCAGGGGCGGCGTTTGGACCTCCACCGGCGACTACTGCATGAACGGCATCACCCGGGCCAAGACGATCCAGCTCTGCCGCGACCATGGCCTGCCGGTGTTCGAGCGCAATTTCTCGCTGGTCGACGTGTTCGGCGCCGAAGAGGCTTTCCTGACCGGAACCTTCGGCGGCCAGACGCCGGTGTCGGAGATCGACGGCCGGCGCATCGGCGACGGCGCGCTTCCCGGCCCGGTCACGGCGCGGCTCCAGCGGCTCTACGCCGAGCTCGTCGCGCGGGACACGGCGTGAGCGCGCTCGCCGGGCTCGACCGTCTCGACGACCAGACGCGACGCGGCCAGATCGTGCGGCGGCTGCGCGACCTGATCATCTCGGGCCGCGTCGAGCCCGGCGCGCGGCTCACCGAGCAGGACCTCGCCGCCCAGCTCGGCGTCAGCCGGGCGCCGCTGCGCGAGGCCGTCCGCGACCTCG
>CAYGUQ010000077.1:0-11598 GCA_964352995.1 uncultured Rhodobacterales bacterium | reverse complement strand
GCTGGAGGCGATCCGCGAGACCGGCAGCATCGCCGAAGCCGGCCGACGGCTGGGCATGAGCTACAAGCGCGCCTGGACGCTGGTGGAGACGCTGAACGCCACCTTCGCCGAGCCGGTGGTCGAGAGCCGGCGCGGCGGCGCGGGCTTCGGCGGCGCCGCGCTCACCGCGCTCGGCGAGACCGCCCTCTCGCATTACCGCAAGCTTCAGGCCAAGGCGTCGCGCGCCGCCGCCGCCGAGGTCGCCGCGTTGCGCCGCCTGCGCGCCGATAGCGCCGACCGGAAATAACGCTTGCGCCGTCGCGCCCCGTTACTGATAGGTTTGGTCGGCCATATCGACCAAAGGCGCGACATGAAGCTCCCCAGCATACTCGGCGCGATGGTCGCAGTCGGCCTAACGCTGCTCACGGTTAAGGCGCATGCCGAGCAGGTGACGGTGTTCGCCGCCGCGAGCCTCGCCGACGCGCTGGTCGAGATCGAGGCGGGCTTCGAGGCGGAGACGGGCCGCGAGGTCGCGACGTCGCTTGCGGGTTCCTCCACGCTCGCGCGGCAGATCCAGCAGGGCGCCCCGGCCGACGTCTTCATCTCCGCGAGCGCGGCGTGGATGGACGCGCTGGAGGGCGAAGGGCTGCTGGCGCCCGGCAGCCGCTTCGACCTGCTCGGCAACGAGATCGTGCTGATCGCGCACGGGCCGGGCGCCGCGCCTCTCGAGATCGGCCCCGGACTCGACCTTGCGGGCCTGCTGGGCGGCGGGCGGCTCGCCATGGCGCTGGTCGACGCCGTGCCGGCGGGCGTCTACGGCAAGGCCGCGCTTGAGAGCCTCGGCCTCTGGAGCGCCGTGCGGGCCCGCGTCGCGCAGACCGACAACGTGCGCGCCGCGCTTGCGCTGGTGGCGGTCGGCGAGGCGCCCTACGGCGTCGTCTACGCCACCGACGCCGCGGCGGAGAGCGCCGTCAGCGTCGTCGGCGTCTTTCCCGCCGACAGCCATCCGCGGATCGTCTATCCCGCGGCGGCCGTCGCGGGGCGGGCGGGCGCCGGCGCGGCGGCCTTCCTCGACTACCTGCGCGGGCCACGGGCGCGGGCCGCGTTCGAGCGCCAGGGCTTCGCCATGATCGCGGACTAGCCGGATGGGCTGGCTCGGCCCCGAGGAATGGGCGGCGGTCGCGCTGTCGGCGCAGGTGTCGTTCTGGGCCGTCGCGGCGAGCCTGCCGCTCGGCCTGCTTACGGCCCATGCGCTCGCGCGCTGGTCGTTCCCCGGCAAGCAGCTTCTGAACGGGCTGGTCCACCTGCCGCTGATCCTGCCGCCGGTCGTGACGGGCTACCTGCTGCTGCTGACCTTCGGCGCCCGCGGGCCGGTCGGCGGGCTGCTTGCCGAGATCGGCGTGACGGTGGCGTTTCGCTGGACCGGCGCGGCGCTCGCGGCCGGCGTCATGGCGTTCCCGCTGATGGTGCGCGCCATCCGCCTCTCGATCGAGGCGGTGGACCCGCGGCTTGAGGAGGCCGCCGGCACGCTGGGGGCGAGCCGCTTCTGGGTCTTTCTGACGGTCACGCTCCCGCTGATTGCGCCCGGCGTCGTCGCCGGCGCCATCCTCGCCTTCGCCAAGGCCATGGGCGAGTTCGGCGCCACGATCACCTTCGTCTCCAACATACCCGGCGAGACGCGCACGATCCCCTCGGCGATCTACGCCTTCCTGCAGACGCCGGGCGGCGACGCGGCTGCGGGGCGTCTCGTGCTGGTGTCGGTGGCGCTGGCGATGGCGGCGCTTCTGCTCTCGGAATTCGTGGGGCGGCGCGTCGCCGCGCGCGCCGGCGGCGGCTGATGCTGGAGGTCGAGGTCCGCCACCGCTTTCCGGCCTTCGCGCTCGATGTCGCCTTTGCGGCGCCGGCGGGCGTCACGGCGCTGTTCGGCCGCTCGGGCTCCGGCAAGACGACCGTCGTCAACGCGCTGGCGGGGCTCCTGCGGCCCCAGTCGGGGCGGATCGTCGCCGACGGCGAGACGCTCTTCGACGCCGCGCGCGGCGTCCACCTCCCGCCGCACCGTCGCCGGGTCGGCTACGTCTTCCAGGACGCCCGGCTCTTTCCCCACCTCAGCGTGCGCCAGAACCTGCGCTACGGGCGCTGGTTCGCGCCGCGGGCGGCGCGCGGGCCGGGCAGGGGCCCGGACATGGACGACGTCGTCGAGATGCTCGGCGTCGGCCACCTGCTCGACCGTCGGCCCGGCATGCTCTCGGGCGGCGAGAAGAGCCGCGTCGCCATCGGCCGCGCCCTGCTCGCGGCCCCGCGCCTGCTGCTGATGGACGAGCCCTTCGCCGCGCTCGACGAGGCCCGCAAGGCGGAGCTGCTGCCTTATCTGGAGCGGCTGCGCGACGCCGCCGCGGCGCCGATCCTCTATGTCAGCCACTCCGCGGCCGAGGTGGCGCGGCTCGCCACGACCGTCGTGCTTCTCGACGAGGGGCGCGTCGTCGAGGTCGGCCCCGCCGCCGACGTGCTGACGAGCCTGTCCGCCGCGACCGCCCTCGGCGTGCGCGAGGCCGGCGCTGTCCTCACCGGCGTCGTCGTCCGGCACGACGCCGACGGCATCAGCGAGATCGCGATCTCCGCCGGCGCGCTGTTCGTGCCGCATGTCGCCGCGCCGGTCGGTGCGACGGTGCGCATCCGCATCCAGGCGCACGACGTCATTCTCGCGCCCGAGCCGCCGGGCCTCATCTCGGCGCTGAACGTCCTGCCTGCGACGGTGGCTGCGGTGCGGGAAGGGCGCGGCCCCGGCGTCATCGCGCAGCTGTCGGTCGGACGGGACCGGCTGCTGGCCCGCATCACGCGGCGTTCGGCCCAGGCGCTCGGCGTCGAGGAGGGGCGGCGCCTCTACGCCATCGTGAAGGCCGTCGCCGTCGCGCCCGAGAACGTCGCGCCCGCGGCGCCTTTCGGCTGACCGCGCCGACGCGGCGCAGGCCCCGACCACGCCGAATCGCCGCCGGTCGCGAGGCTGCGGGCCGCCGCCTGAGGCGTCGCCGGGGCGCTGCGCGGTCCCCCGACAAGTCCGAGACCCATCCACCAAACCGGCCATTCCGCTTGCGCTTCAACGCGGGCGCTTGTTTCGCCGCGGCCGTCACTCAATCGTCGCAAATCCATCATGAAAGCTTTGCCCAAGAATCCTAAGCCGCTGTTAGGTGCACGTCACCAAGAACAGTTCAGGGAAGCTCCCCGCCATGAGAAACAGCATCATCATCGCCGCCGTCGCCGCGCTCGTCGCCGGCGCCGCGACCGCCCGTGACCAGATCCGCGTCGTCGGCTCGTCGACCGTGTTCCCCTACAGCCAGGCCGTGGCTGAGGAGTTCGCGAATTCCACCGGCTCGGCGTCTCCGGTCGTCGAGTCGACCGGCACCGGCGGCGGCATGCAGATCTTCTGCGGCGGCGTGGGCGTCGATCACGCCGACATGACCGGCGCCTCGCGCGCCATGAAGGCGTCCGAGTTCGACCTCTGCCAGGGCAACGGCGTCACCGACATCACCGAGGCGCTGATCGGCTACGACGGCCTCTCGATCGCGCACTCGCGCAAGTCGCCCGCCGGCTTCGACTTCACGCTCACGCAGCTCTTCCTCGGCCTCGCCGCCGAGGTGCCGGTCAACGGCGAGTGGGCCGCGAACCCCTACAAGAAGTGGTCCGAGATCGACGCGTCGCTGCCCGACGTCGAGATCACCGTGTTCGGCCCGCCGCCGACCTCCGGCACCCGCGACGCCTTCGTCGAGCTGGCGATGCACGTCGGCTGCGAGGAGCTCGACTACGTCAAGAACGGCGGCTTCGACGGCAAGTGGGTCAGCGAGAACTGCTCGCGCATGCGCCAGGACGGCCCGTTCGTCGAGGCCGGCGAGAACGACAACCTGATCGTGCAGCGCCTCAACGCCGATCCGAACGCGCTGGGCATCTTCGGCTACTCGTTCCTGTTCGAGAACCAGGACACGCTGGCCGGCGCCGCCATCAACGGCGTCCTGCCGTCGGCCGACACCATCGCCGACTTCTCCTACCCGATCGCCCGCCCGCTGTACTTCTACATCAAGAACGCGCACCGCGGCGTTATCCCCGGCATGAACGAGTTCATCGGCGAGTTCGTCTCCGAGTCGGCGATCGGCCAGGGCGGCTACCTCACCGAGCGCGGCCTCGTGTCGCTGCCCGAGTCCCGGCTCGAGACGGTCCAGAAGACCGTTCTGAGCGCCGTCGCCATGGAGCGCCCGGGCAGCTGATCGGCTGAAGAGCGACACCCTCGCGCCGGCCGCCCTGCGTGGCCGGCGCGTCATTTTGTTCAAGGGACCGGGCGCGCACATGGTCGGCTACACGTTTCTGCTCATCTTCCTGCTCTCCGCCGTGGGTTTCGTCCTGAACCGCAACGCGGCCCGCGAACTGCGCGCGGGCGGAATGCGCCTGCACTCCCTGCCGGTGTTTCATGGCGGCTACGCGCTGGCGCTCGCCGGTCTTCCCGCCCTCGTCTTCGTCATTCTCTGGCTTCTGTTCGAGAACGTCATCGTTAACAGTCTGGTTCGGGCGTCGCTCCCGGAGGACGCCGTCGCGGGCCTCGGCGTGGGCGAGATTTCGCTCATCATGGCCGAAATCCAGCAGACCGCGTCCGGCCTGGTGTTCGGCGAGCCGGCCCAGTATGTCCGCGACGCCGCGGGCTACTACAACACGCTGCACGGCGTCGCCGACTGGGCGATGCTGGCGCTTGCGCTGTTCATCCTCGCCGGCGGCATATTCATCGCACGCAAATCCGTCGCGGCGGAGTTCCGCGCGCGGCAGCGGGTCGAGAGGGTGCTCTCGGGCCTTATGATCTTCGCGTCGGTGATCGCGATCTTCACCACCATCGGCATCGTCTTCGCGCTGGTCTACGAGGCGTTCCTGTTCTTCTCCCTCGTGCCGCTCACCGACTTCCTGTTCGGGACGGCGTGGGAGCCGCAGATCGCGATCCGGCCCGACCAGATCGCGGGCGCCGGCGCCTTCGGCTGGCTTCCGGTGATCCTCGGCACCATCGTCATCACGATCATCGCGTTGCTGGTGGCGGTGCCGGTGGGGCTGCTCTCGGCGATCTACCTCAACGAGTTCGCCTCGCCGATGATCCGCAGCGTCGCCAAGCCGATCCTTGAGATCCTCGCGGGCGTGCCCACCGTCGTCTACGGCTTCTTCGCGATCCTCGTCGTGGCGCCGGCGCTGCGCTCTTTCGGCGGCGACACGCTCGGCCTGCCGATCTCGCCGAACACGGCGCTGGCCGCAGGCTCGGTGATGGGCGTGATGCTCATCCCCTTCATCTCCTCCTTCGCGGACGATGCGCTGACCGCCGTGCCGCGGTCGATGCGCGACGGCTCTCTGGCGCTGGGGGCGACCCAGTCTGAGACGGTGCTGAAGGTCCTGTTTCCTGCGGCGATCCCGGGCATCGTGGGCGGCGTCCTGCTCGCCGTCAGCCGCGCCATCGGCGAGACGATGATCGTCGTGATGGCCGCGGGACTGATCGCCACGATGACGATCAACCCGCTCGACAGCGTCACCACGGTGACGGTTCAGATCGTGACGCTGCTGATCGGCGACACCTCTTTCGACAACCCAAAGACGCTTGCGGCCTTCGCGCTTGGCCTGATGCTGTTCATCGTCACCCTGGCGCTGAACATCGTCGCGCTCCGCGTCGTCCGCAAGTATCGCGAACTCTACGATTGAGGCCGGGCGCATGACCACGACAACGACCAACGTCGCCGCCGACTGGAAGAGCGCGGAGGCCGCCGCGCGCGTCCGCAAGCGCCACGCCGGCGATCTCCGGCTCAAGTTCGCCGGGATGGCTGCGCTCGGCTTCGCGGTGCTGATGCTCGGGATCCTGCTCGCCTCGCTGTTCTCGAACGGCTACCAGGCGCTGCGGCAGACCCACGCCTCGGTCACGTTCGAGCTGTCGGCGGAGCACATCGACGCCGCCGATCCGCAGCGAGGCAACTACCGCGCGATCGTCCAGGAAGCCGCGCAACGCCTGTTTCCTGACATCGACAACCCGCGCGAGCTGCGCAACGCGGCGGGCGTGCTCAGCAACGGGGCGCAGAACGCGCTGCGCGCGATGGCGCTGAACGATCCGTCCCTGATCGGTCAGGAAGTGACCATCGAGGTGCCGCTTTCCGACCCGTACGATCAGCTGGCCAAGGGTCTGGTCGACCGCGACTCGCCTGAGGATCAGCGCCGGCTGAAGGACGCCGACATCGCGCTGTTCGACGCCCTGGAGGCGCGGGGCGTCGTCTCGCTGCCGATCAACTGGGCGCTGATCACCAACGCCGACAGCCGCTTCCCCGAACTCGCCGGCCTGCAGGGCGCGATCTGGGGCTCGTTCTACGCCCTGCTCGTCTGCTTCATGCTGAGCTTTCCGACCGGGATCGCGGCGGGCGTATACCTTGAGGAATTCGCGCCCAAGAACCGGCTGACGGACTTCGTCGAGATCAACATCAACAACCTGGCCGCCGTGCCCTCGGTGGTCTTCGGGCTGCTGGCGCTGGCGGTCTTCATCGGCTGGTTCGGGATGCCGCGTTCGGCGCCGCTGGTCGGCGGCATGACGCTCGCGCTCATGACGCTGCCGACGATCATCATCGCGACGCGGGCGGCGCTGAAGGCGGTGCCGCCCTCGATCCGCGAGGCCGCGCTCGGCGTCGGCGCGTCGAAGCATCAGGTGGTCCTGACGCATGTGCTGCCGCTGGCGATGCCCGGCATTCTGACGGGCACCATCATCGGTCTCGCGCAGGCGCTGGGCGAGACTGCGCCGCTGCTGCTCATCGGCATGAACGCCTTCATCACCGAGGCGCCGTCGAGCCTCGTCGACAGCTCCACGGCGCTGCCGACGCAGATCTTCATCTGGGCCGACAGCCCCGAGCGCGGCTTCGTGGCCCGAACGTCGGCGGCCATCCTCGTCCTGCTCGCCTTCCTCATCGCCATGAACGCCGTCGCGGTGTTCTTGCGCAGCCGCTTCGAACGCCGTTACTGAGCGCGACCCGGAGGTCTCCAACCATGCAAGACGCCATGACGAACGCCCTCGCGACCAAGGTCGAGTGCGACCGGGTCAACGTCCACTACGGCGACACGCACGCCATCAAGGACGTGAGCATCGCCATCCAGGACAAGACCGTGACCGCCTTCATCGGGCCGTCGGGCTGCGGCAAGTCGACTTTCCTGCGCTGCATCAACCGGATGAACGACACGATCGACATCTGCAAGGTGAGCGGCAAGATCGAGCTGGAAGGCGACGACATCTACGACGCCGGGATCGATCCCGTGCAGTTGCGCGCCCGCGTCGGCATGGTGTTCCAGAAGCCGAACCCGTTCCCGAAGTCGATCTACGACAACGTCGCCTACGGCCCCCGCATCCACGGCATCGCCGCCGGCAAGGCCGAACTCGACGAGATCGTCGAGAGCGCGCTGCGCAAGGCGGCGCTGTGGAACGAGGTGAAGGACCGGCTCCAGTCGCCCGGCACGGGCCTCTCGGGCGGGCAGCAGCAGCGCCTCTGCATCGCGCGCGCCATCGCCACGGCGCCGGAAGTCCTTCTGATGGACGAGCCCTGCTCGGCGCTCGACCCGATCGCGACGGCGCAGGTGGAGGATCTGATCCACGAACTGCGTGAGAACTATTCGGTCGTCATCGTCACCCACTCGATGCAACAGGCGGCCCGCGTCAGCCAGAAGACCGCGTTCTTCCACCTCGGCTTCATGCCAGAGTACGACGACACCGAGAAGATCTTCTCCAACCCGTCGGACAAGCGCACGCAGGACTACATCACCGGCCGCTTCGGCTGAGAGCTACCCCGAGGCGCCCGGTTCGCCGGGCGCCCGGTTCGCGCGAGGCCCTCGCATCGCGCAAGGGCGGTCCCGGGACGCGCCGGGGAAGCCGCGGCGAGGGCGATCGATCGGCTCAGGCCGAGTCGGCGCTCCGGGCGGACGCTGCCCAAGCGATGGGCGACGCTGCTCATCATCCGCGCAATCTTCAAGCTTTCTCCGCAATCGGCCAGATCGATGGGCGTCGCGCTTGCGCGCGGCGGGCCCCGCTTGGCATCACATCGGGAAATGGAATGCCATCCTCGATCATGCAGCGGAGGCGACGATGATCTACAACACCATGAAGGGCGTTACGCGGAGAAGATTGCTCAAGACCACGGCGTTCGCGGGAGCGGGCCTCCTGGCGGCGCCGGCGATCCTGCGCGCGGCGACCAGCGAGATCGTCATCGGCTGCGCCGGCAGCCACACCGCCTGGATGGAGGCCGTCGTCGCGCCGCACATGAAGGCGAAGCTCGGGGCCGACATCCTGTTCGAGGGCACGAAGTCCACCGTCAACCTCGAGAAGATGGCCTCCAACCGCGACGCCCCCTACCTGTCGGTCGTCCAGATGGACGACCCGGTGATGATCCTCGCCGTCGAGGAGGGTCTGCTGACGCCGGCGACGCCCGAACTCGTCCCGAACATGGTCGATCTGCGGCCCGACGCGGTGCACATGGACGGGATGTGGTGCAACTACGTCCAGCCCTGGGCCGGCGTCGCCTACAACACCGACTTCCTGCCGGGCGGCGTGCCGAGTTGGAGTGCCCTTTGGGCGCCGGAAGCCAAGGAGAAGCTGATCATCCCCGGCCTGCGCAACACCGAGGGCATGTGGACGCTGTTCATGGCGGCGCATCTGGCCACCGGCAAGCCGATGGCGGAGGCGCAGTACGAGATCGACGCGGCCTTCGACAAGCTCGCTGAGCTCAAGCCGAACGTTCTGACCACCTATTCGGTGATGAGCCAGGCCTTCAACCTGCTCGAGCAGGGCGAAATCACCATGCTTTCCGGAAACTTCTCCAGCTACGCCCTGCCGCGCAAGGCGCAGGGCGTGCCGGTGGACCTCGCCGCCCCGGCCGAAGGCATATTCGCCATGCCGTCGGGCATCTGCCTCGTGAAGGGCGGCCCGAACCCGGAGCTGGCCGCGGCCTACGTCAACGAGATGCTCGGGCCGGAGCTGCAGTCGGCCGTGGCGGAGTTCTCCGCCTCGGTGCCGGCGAACACCACGGTCAAGGCCGGCGCGATCATCCCCGAGGGCGTGCCGATCTACGCGCCGGACTGGGCCTTCGTATCGAAGAACCGCGCCGACTGGATCGACCGTTTCGACAAGCTGATGGCCGCCTGATGCCGGCCGCCCCCGCGACGCCCGCGCCGGCAGGCGGGGGCGCGCGCCATCTCGACGTGGCCGCGGTGTCGAAGAGCTACCGCGGCCAGAAGGTGATCGACCGGCTCGACTTCGAGGTCTCGCGCGGCGAGCTCGTGTCGCTGCTCGGCCCCTCCGGCTGCGGCAAGACGACGTTGCTGCGGCTGGTCGCGGGGCTCGTCTCCGCCGACGGCGGCGACATCGCCATCGGCGGGAGGAGCGTCACCCGCACCCCGGCGCACCGGCGCAACGTGTCGGTCGTGTTCCAGAACTACGCCCTGTTTCCGCATCTGAACGTGCGCGACAACGTCGCCTTCGGCCTGCGCGCGCGCCGCCGCGAGATCGGCGCGCGGGTCGACGAGGCGCTGGCGCTGGTGCGGATGGACGCCTTCGCCGACCGCTCGGTCGCCGCGCTTTCGGGCGGGCAGCAGCAGCGCGTCGCCGTGGCGCGCGCGCTGGTCGTGGAGCCCGACCTGCTGCTGCTCGACGAACCCTTCAGCGCACTCGACCGCAAACTCCGCGAGACGATGCAGGTGGAGCTCAAGACGCTGCTGCGCGCGCGCGCGATTACCGCCGTCTTCGTCACCCACGATCAGGACGAGGCGCTGGCGGTCTCCTCGCGCATCGCGGTGATGAACGCCGGCCGAATCGAACAGTACGCCGCCCCCGGCGCGCTCTACGACCGTCCGGCGACGCCCTTCGCGCTCGACTTCGTAGGCCTTTCCACCCGCATCGCCGGCACGGCGCGGCGGCGCGACGGCGAGACCGTGGAGATCGAGACGCCCTACGGCCTCGTGCGCGCGCCGCGGCCCGGAACGGCGCCGGCCGAGGGCGCCCCGGTGCTGATCGGCGTTCGCCCCGAGCGCATCGCGCTGGCTGGCGCAGAGGCCGCGCCTGACGAGAACCGCATCGCGGTGCGCCTCGCCGACGTCATGGCGCTCGGCTCGCGCACCCATCTTCACGGCGCGGCCGAGGCCGAAGACCGGTTGCTGTGCGAGCTGCCCGGCATGGCCGAGACCGTCGCCCCCGGCGCGGCGGTGACGCTGCGCTGGCGCGTCGCGGACACGCTGCTGTATCCGCTGTGAACGCCGAGAACCGCATCGCGCTGCTGGCCGCGCCGGGGCTGCTCTATCTCGCAGCGCTCTACGCCCTGCCGCTGGCCCTGCTGCTGGCGGAGAGCCTGCGCGACGCCGAGGGCGCGCTGTCTTTCGCGGCCTATGTCGACTTCTTCGCGGACCCCTTCAACCGCGGCGTCCTGTGGCGCACGCTGCGCGTCGCGGCGCTGACGACGCTGCTGGCGCTGGCGCTCGCCTACCCGACAGCGCTGGCGCTCGCGCGCGCGAGGGGGTGGACGCAGACGGCCATACTCGTCGCGATGGTCCTGCCGCTTTCGGTGGGCGTGATCGTGAAGGCCTTCGCTTGGTCGATCCTGTTCCGCGCCAACGGCGCCATCAACGGGGCGCTGATGGGCCTCGGCGTGATCGACGCGCCGATCCGGATGCTGTTCACCGAGACGGCGCTGATCATCGGCGCCGCCAACGTGTTCCTGCCCTTCATGGCGCTGCCGATCTACGCGGTGATGCGCCAGCTGAGCCCGGCGCTGCCCGAAGCCGCCGCGACGCTCGGCGCCGGGCCGTTCTTCCGGTTCTTCCGGGTGACGCTGCCGCTGACGCTGCCCGGCGTGATCGCCGGCTCGGCCTTCACCTTCTCGCTCTCGCTGTCGATGTACGTCATCCCCAGCCTGATCGTCGGCGAGCGCCAGCAGACGCTCTCGATGCTGATCGCGAGGTCGTTCCTCTTCCTGCGCGACGAGCAGCTCGGCGCCACGATCTCGGCGATCCTGCTGCTCATCGCCATCGCCGTCGTGCTCGGGTCGAGCTGGCTGGCGGGTCGAGCGGGGGGAGGGCGCGCATGACGCGGGTGGACCGCATCGCGCTCGGCGCAAGCTGGGTTGTCGCTGCGCTTACGGTGGCGTTCCTGATGACCCCGCTGGTCATCACCGTGGCGGTGTCGTTCTCGGACAGCCCGGTCTACTCGCTGCCGCCGCCCGGCTGGTCGCTGCGCTGGTACGAGGCGATGCAGCGGCGCTCCGGCCTCGCCGACGCCGTCATCCTGTCGCTCAACCTCGCGCTGGTCTCCACGGCGATAAGCCTGATCGTCGGCGCCGCGGCGGCCATCGCCGTGTCGCGCGGGCGCTTCCCGGGCCGCGAGGCGATTGCGACCTTCACGGTCTCGCCGCTGATGATGCCCGGCCTCGTGGTCGGCGTGGCGCTGTTGCAGTTCCTGCGCGAGCTCGGATTGCGGGACGCCTACTGGAGCCTGCTGCTCGGCCACATCCTGATCACGCTGCCCTTCGTGATGCGGACGCTGCTCGCGGCGATGGCGCAGTTCGACTTCAGCCTGATCGACGCGGCGCGCACGCT
>CAYGUQ010000076.1:5707-11609 GCA_964352995.1 uncultured Rhodobacterales bacterium | reverse complement strand
GCCTCCCGGCGCCACCGCCGGGAGGCAAGCTGCGCTGCGCCGAGCCGCGCAGCGAGCCCGGCGGCGGCGGCGTCAACGTCTCCCGCGCGATCCGCTTCCTTGGCGGCGAGAGCCTGCCGCTCGTGGCAGCCTCGGGCGGCGCCGGCGCCGAGCTGCTCGGGCTGCTGCGCGACGAGGGTCTCGCGCCGGTCGCGCTGGCGGCGCCGGGCGAGACCCGCCGCAGTTTCTCCGTGATCGAGACCGGCTCCGGAGCGCAGTACCGCTTCGTCACGCAAGGCCCCGTCTGGAGCGCGGCGGACGCCGAGACCGTGTCCGGTCAGGTCGCCGGCGCGGCGCAGGCGGGGGACTGGGTGGTGCTGAGCGGCGGCATGCCGCCGGGCCCGCCCGCCGACTTCGCCCTGCGGCTGGCCCGCCGGCTCTCGGCGCTGGGCGCGCGCGTCGCGCTCGACACTTCCGGCCCTGCGCTGGAGGCTGCGGGGCGGGGCGGCGCCGGTCTGGCCGTTCTGCGCATGGACGACGCCGAGGCCGCCGCCCTGAGCGGCGCCGCCGCGGCGGACGCCGGCGCGACGGCGGCGCTGGCGTCGGCGCTTGTGGCGCGAGGCGCGGCGCAGGTCGTCGCGATAGCGCGCGGCGCCGAGGGCACGGTCGCGGCCGACGCGACGGGCCGCTGGCTGTGCCGGCCGCCGAAGGTCTCCGTGGTCAGCACGATAGGCGCCGGCGACAGCTTCATGGCCGCGTTCATCATGGGGCTGTCGCGCGGGGACGCGCTGGCGGCGGCCTGCGCCGTCGGCGTGGCCGCCGCCGCCGCCGCGGTGACGACGCCGGGCGCTCGGCTCTGCGACGCGGAGACGGTGGCGCTGCTCTCGCCTCAGGTGACGGTCGAGCCGCTCTGAGCCGCGGCGATCTCGCAGGGCCACGGCTCGACGACGACCTCCGGCCAGAGCGCGGCGATGCGCGCGCCCTTCGCCTCATGGGTCGCGCGGTTGGGCAGCGCGGGGTTGGGGACGAGACGCCGCGCGAAGACCGCCTCCAGCCCGAAGGGCGCGACGATCTCCAGCGTCCCGCTGTCGTTCGGTCCCGCCAGCCGCGCCGCGATCGCTTGGGTCTGCGAGGCGTAGTAGTGCAGCGACCGGGTCGCGCTGGTCAGCTGCGGATAGGCGCAGCCGAAGCGCCGCGGGTACCAAAGATGCGTGCGGGCCTGATTGCGCAGCTCCACCGGCGCGCCGCCGAGCTCAGAGGGCAGAGCGGTGGGAGCGGCGCGGATGGCGGCGTCCTCGGGTTCCCAACTGAGGTCGGCGCCGTCGAAATAGATGATGTCGAGGTCCTTGAGGCCATGGCCCGGCGCCCGCCCCGAAAGCGCGTTCCAGACCGCGCCATAGAGCGCGCCCGAGACCACCCAGCAATCTGGCAGGCCGCTGTCGCGCGCGAGGCGCAGCCCCGCCAGCGCTGCCGGGTCGGCCAGCAGGATGGCGGCGAGGCGGCGTTCAAGGGCGCTCAATTGACGCCGAGCGCGCGCATCCCGCCCGACAGGATGCCGCCGATCAGCGTCTCGTCCTCCGCCGACGTGCGCTCTGGCGCGCCGACCTGCGCCACGACCGCCTCTTGGCGCGGCGCGGGGCGGAGTTCGGGCAGCGGCCGCGCCGGCAGCCCCTCGTGCAGCCGCGCCATGGCCTCGCGCCATATCTCGGCCGGAAGCCCCCCGCCGGTGACGCCGGTGAGCGGCGTGTTGTCGTCGTAGCCCATCCAGACGCCGACGACGTACTGCGCCGAGAAGCCGATGAACCAGGCGTCGCGCGCCTCCTGCGTGGTGCCGGTCTTGCCCGCGAGGGGGCGGCCCGGCAGCGCGGCGCGACGCCCGGTGCCGGACCGCACGACGTCGGCGAGCATGTAGGTCAGGTAGCCGGCGACCGGCTCCGCCAGCACCCGCCGGCGCGGGCCGGGGCCGGTCATCAGCGGGGTCTCGTCGCCGCGCACCCGCACGTCGCGGATGCCCCAGGGCGCGCCGTCGAAGCCGCCCGAGGCGAAGGCGGCGTAGGCCCCGGTCATCTCCAGCAGCGTCGCCTCGGACGCCCCGAGCGCAGTGGCGGGGCCGGGCGAGATCGGCGTCGTGAGCCCGAGCTTGCGGGCCACCCTCTCCACCCGCGCCGCGCCGACGCGCTCGTAGAGCCGCACGGCGACGGTGTTGATGGAGTTGGCGAGCGCCTGGTCCAGCGTCACCGGCCCGGCGTAGCCGCCGCCATAGTTCTCCGGCGACCAGCTTCCGATGCGCAGCGGCGCGTCCACCACCACGTCCGTCGGCGAGAGCCCCGTCTCCAGCGCGGCGGCGTAGACGATGGGCTTGAAGGCGCTGCCTGGCTGGCGCCGCGCCTGCGTGGCGCGGTTGAACTGGCCGGCGTCCGCGTCGCGCCCGCCGACGATGGCGCGGACGGCGCCGTCCGGCGTCATCACGACCACCGCCGCCTGAGCCTTGGAGCCCGCGCGCACGTTGTCGGCGAAGATCCTTGCGACGGCCGCCTCGGCGGCGCGCTGCGCGGCGGGGTCGAAGGTGGTGCGGATCACCACGTCCTCTGCCGTGGTCTCGGTGAGGTAGTCCGGGCCGGCGTCCATCACCCAGTCGGCGAACTGGCCGCCGGCGCGCGCGGCCGCGGCGGCGGAGAGGCGGGCGGGCTCGGCAAGCGCCACGGCGGCCTCGCCGGGGGAGAGGTATCCCTCATCCGCCATGGCGCGCACCACCACCTCCGCCCGCGCCTCCGCCAGCGCGATGTCGGCGGTGGGCGAGAAGCGCGACGGCGCCTTGAGCAGCCCGGCCAGCATCGCCGCCTGCGCAGGGTCGACGAAACGCGCCGACTTGCCGAAATAGCGCTGCGAGGCGGCCTCGAAACCATAGGCGCCGGCGCCGAGATACACGCGGTTGAGATAGACCGCGAGGATGTCGTCCTTCTCGTACTTCAGCTCCATGGCGATCGCCATGGGGACTTCCTTGAGCTTTCGCTCGAAGGACCGCTCGTTGGTCAGGAAGACGTTCTTGGCGACCTGCTGGGTGATGGTAGAGCCGCCCTGCACGACGCGCCCGGCGCGGAAGTTCGCCAGCGCCGCGCGCGCGAGGCCGCGCGGGTCGACGCCGAGATGGCTGTAGAAGCGGCGGTCCTCGGCGGCGAGGATGGCGTGCACGAGATGGGGCGAGACGTCGCCGACGCCGATCTCGCCGCCGAACTGCTCGCCGCGCCAGGCGAACACCTCGCCCCGGCTGTCGAGCAGCGTGACCGAGCCGCGGGAGCGCCCGTCGCGCAGGTCCTCCGGGTTCGGAAGCGCCTGATACATGAAGAAGACCGCCGCCGCGAGCGCCAGCGCCGCGGCCCCGGCCAGCCTCAGGCCGAGCCCGAACAGCGTGAGCGCGACGGCCCTCAGCGCGCGCTCGACCCTGCCGGGCCGGCGCGCATGCGTCCTGCTGTCCCGCTTGCCGGCGGGGGGGGCCTGTTTCGCCTTGGGCACGCGCGCTCTCCGGTGCGTCGTGAATGCTGCTCGCGGCCAGTCTACCGCGCGTCGGCGGAAATGTGGAGGTTCAGCGCGCGAGGTGCCGCAGATAGCGCTTCTCCAGCCGCGCGACGCCCCAGACGACGAGCCAGGTGAGCGCCATGTAAAGCGCCGCCGCCGTCAGCAGTCCCTCGTAGACGACGTAATAGCGCCCGTTCACGAGCCTGCCGACGCCGAGAATGTCCTGGATCGTCACCAGCGAGGCGATGGCCGAGCCGTGCAGCATGAACACCGTCTCGTTGCCGAGCTGGGGCAGGGCGCGGCGCAGCGCGCCGGGGATCAGCACGCGCCGCGCCGCGAGCCAGGGCGACATGCCGAGCGCGGCGCAGGCCTCGCGATCTCCCCTCGCCGTGGCGACGAGCGCGCCGCGCAGGATCTCGGTCTGGTAGGCGGCGGAGTTCAGCGTGAAGGCGATGAGGCAGCACCACCACGCGTCGCGCAGAACCGGCCAGAGCAGGCTCTGCCGCACGAAGCCGAACTGCGCGAGGCCGTAGTAGATGAGAAACAGCTGCACCAGCAGCGGCGAGCCGCGGAACACGTAGACGTAGCCGCGCACCAGCGCGTCGAGCGCCGGCGTGCGCGCCGCGCGGGCGTAGGCCATCGGCAGCGCCAGCAGGAAACCGAAGACCAGCGCCAGCGCCGTCAGATGCAGCGTGATCCAGACGCCCTCCGCCCAGCGCGGCGCCTCGCTCACGACGAGGCAGGGGTTGAAGAACCAGGGGGTTCCCGCCTCGGAGGCGGCGGCCGCCGCCGCGCACATCGCCTCCATGGCTCAGGTCCCCCGCGCGAGGCGCTTCTCGGCGCGGGCGAAGGCCCAGCCGGAAACGGCGGTGATGAGGAGATAGGCGACGAGCACCGCGAGCATGAAGGTGAAGGGATCGCGCTCGCGCCGGCCGACCTTCAGCGCAAGCCCCACGAGGTCGCTCAGCCCGATGACGGAGACGACCGCCGTCGACTTCACCAGCACCTGCCAGACGTTTGCGTATCCGGGCAGGGCGTGGCGCATCACCTGCGGCGCCGCGATGCGCCACAGCAGGCGCCAGCGGGAGAGGCCGAGCGCCACCCCCGCCTCGATCTGCCCGCGCGGCACCGCGAGCCAGGCGCCGCGGAACGTCTCGGCGAGATAGGCGCCGTAAATGAATCCGATGGCCAGAACGCCGGCGGCGTAGGCGGAGACGTCGACGCCCTCAAGCCCCACGGCGCCGGCCAGCGCGTTCACGAGGCGCTGGCCGGCGAAGTAGATGATCAGGATCGTCACGAGGTCGGGGATGCCGCGCACGAGCGTCGAATAGACCGCCGCCGCGCCACGGCCCGCAGGCCCGCCGCCGAGCCGCGCCGCCGCCGCCAGCGCGCCCAGAGCCGTCGCAAGCGCGAGCGCAAGCACGGCGACCGACACCGTCACCCAGAAGCCCTGCAGCAGCAGCGGCCCCGCGCCGATCAGCGCCTCCACGGGCGGGGCCCCGCGGCCCGGTCAGCCGCCGTAGATGTCGAAGGGGAAGTAGGCGTCGTTGATCTCCTTGTAGACGCCGTTCTCGCGGATCGCCGAGATCGCCGCCGAGAGCCGGTCGCGCAGCTCGCCGTCGCTCTTGCGCACGCCGATGCCTGCGCCCTCGCCGTGGTACTTCGGGATCGAGAAGCCCGGGCCGAAGAAGGCGTAGCCCTCGCCGGCGGGGGTGGCGAGAAACCCTTCCTGACCCGCGATGCTGTCCTGCATCGCCGCGTCGCAGCGGCCCGAGGTCAGATCGAGGTAGACCTCGTCCTGCGTCGGGTAGAGCACGATGTCCGCGGAGGAAAACTCGCCTTCGACGAAGGCCTGATGGATGCTGGCGCGCTGCACGCAGATCGTCTTGCCGGCCATGCCGGCGTCGGTCGGCTCCGCGTCGAAGCCCTCGACGGCGATGAAGCGCGCGGGGGTCTGGTAGTACTTCTCGGTGAAGTCGATGCGCTGCCTGCGCTCCTCGGTGATCGACATCGAGGCGAGGATCGCGTCGCACTTGCCTTCCTCGAGGGTCGGGATGATCGCGTCCCACTCGGTCTGCACCATCTCGCAGGTCGCGCCCATCTCGGCGCAGAGCGCGTTGGCGATGTCGATGTCGAAGCCCTCCAGCTCGCCGGCGTCGGAGACCTGGCTGAACGGCGGATAGGCGCCCTCGACGCAGATGCGCAGATCCTGCGCGGCGGCGGGAAGGGCGAAGGCCGCGACGAGCGCGGCGGCGGCGATGGGCGTGCGTGCCATGGCGGTGGAGACCCCTGTCATTCGGTTCGGCGCCTTCACGGGCGCATTGGCGACAGGTTAAGCCCGAGCGGCGGGGCGCCAGCAAGTCCTGACGCTGCGGCGCCCCGCCCGCCGGCCGCCGTCCTGTGGAAA
>CAYGUQ010000076.1:0-5607 GCA_964352995.1 uncultured Rhodobacterales bacterium | reverse complement strand
GCAGCGGTGCGGGAAAGGGCGGGGCCGCAGGCGTCCTCAGTCGCGCACGCGGGCGAGGAACTGGCGCAGGCGCTCGGACTTCGGGGCGCCGAAGAGTTCCGCCGGCGGCCCCTCCTCCTCCACCACGCCCTGATGGAGAAACACCACGCGGCTGGCGACCTCGCGGCAGAAGCCCATCTCGTGCGTCACGATCAGCATGGTGCGGCCCTCGGCGGCGAGGTCGCGCATCACGCCCAGCACCTCGCCGACGAGTTCGGGGTCCAGCGCGGAGGTGGGCTCGTCGAAGAGCAGCACCTCCGGCTCCATCGCCAGCGCGCGGGCGATGGCGACGCGCTGCTGCTGGCCGCCGGAAAGCTGGATCGGGTACGCCCCCGCCTTGTCGGGCAGGCCGACGCGGGCGAGCAGCGCCTCGGCGCGCTTCGTCGCGTCAGCGGGGCTGAGGCCGAGCACATGCACGGGCGCCTCGACGAGGTTCTCCAGCACCGTCATGTGGGACCAGAGGTTGAAGCTCTGGAACACGAAGCCGACGCGCGCCCGGAGCCGCCTGAGCGCCGCCGCGTCGCGCCGCCCCGCGCCGAGCGTTACGCGTTCGCCGCTCACGGAGACCTCGCCGGCCTCTGGCGTCTCCAGCAGGTTGATGCAGCGCAGCAGCGTGGACTTGCCCGAGCCCGACGCGCCGATCAGCGCGATCACCTCGCCGCGCGCGGCCTCCAGCGAGACGCCCTTGAGCACCTCGACCATGCCGAAGCTCTTGCGGATGTTGCGGACGGAAAGCTGCGGCTCCATCGGCGCAGTGCTTCACGCTCCGCGCCGCGCGTCAAGGCGCACGGCGCCGATGCTGCTTTGCACAACCCCGCGCCGTTGCTATGACGCCCGCGCGACATGCGGTCTCGTTGGGCCGAGAGGGAGGGCGCGATGAAGGGCGACACAAACATGAAGATCCTCTCGGGCAACGGAAACCGGCCTCTGGCGGAGGCCATTGCGCGGCGCATCTCGGTCTATCGCGGCGGCTCGGTCGGCATCGCCGACGCGCGGGTGGAGCGCTTCTCCGACAAGGAGATCTTCGTCGAGGTGTTCGAGAACGTGCGCGGCGAGGACGTATTCATCGTCCAGCCCACCTCCAACCCGGCCAACGACAACCTGATGGAGCTGCTGATCATGACCGACGCGCTGCGCCGCTCCTCGGCGCGGCGGGTGACGGCGGTGATTCCCTATTTCGGCTATGCGCGGCAGGACCGGCGGACGTCGGCGCGCACGCCGATCTCCGCCAAGCTGGTCGCGAACCTCATCGAGAAGGCCGGCGTCGACCGCGTGCTGACGATGGACCTGCACGCCGGCCAGATACAGGGATTTTTCGACCTTCCGGTGGACAACCTCTACGCCGCCCCCGTCTTCGCGCTCGACATCCGCCACAATTTCCAGAACGCTGAAGGGCTGATGGTGATCTCGCCCGACGTCGGCGGCGTGGTGCGTGCGCGCGATCTCGCCAAGCGCATCGGCGCGGGCCTCGCGGTCGTGGACAAGCGCCGCGCCGGCCCCAACGAGATCGAATCGATGACCGTGATCGGCGAGGTTGCCGGCAAGACCTGCCTCATCGTCGACGACATCTGCGATACGGCCGGCACCCTCTGCGCCGCCGCCAAGCTGCTGCGCGACGAGGGCGCGGTCGCGGTGCACGCCTACATCTCCCATGGCGTGCTCTCCGGCCCGGCGCTGGAG
The DNA here is from genome assembly GCA_964352995.1 of uncultured Rhodobacterales bacterium. Classification (GTDB taxonomy): domain Bacteria; phylum Pseudomonadota; class Alphaproteobacteria; order Rhodobacterales; family Rhodobacteraceae; genus Rubrimonas. The sequence goes on along the minus strand of CAYGUQ010000076.1, from coordinate 3,888 downwards.
CGGCTCGCCGCTTCGGTCCTCGACACGCTCGTCGTCACCGACAGCATCGAGCATTCCGCCGCGGTGCGCGCGGCGGAGAAGATCCGCGTCGTCTCGGTGGCGCCGCTCTTCGCCCAGGCGATCCTGAACGTGGGCAACGACACGTCGGTCTCTTCGCTGTTCCGCGAGGACACGCTGGCCCCGATCTACGAGGCCCACTACCGATTCGCCTGATCCTGGGCCGCGCCAGCGACGGTTCAGGCCGCGGCGAGGTCCGGCGGCCATGGGCGCGCGTTCTCGGCCTCGATCCAGCGCGACGCCCAGGCCGGGGGGCTCGGCGCCCAGTCGGGCCTGCCCATGGCCGACAGCACGCGCTTCGGCGGCACGATGCCGTCCCGATCCGTGACTGCGAGGCGCATGAGGCCGGCCGAGGCGGCCTCGCCCCGCACGATCATCGCCTGATGGACGTAGAACCATCGCGCGTCGCAGCCGAGAACCTGCGTTCGCAGGCTGATTCGGTCGAAAGCGCGCACGCGCCGGCGGTATCGCACCGAGGCGCCGCCGACCGCGAAGCCCCAGCGGCGCCGGCGCGCCTCCGCCGTCAGCCCGACCCTGACGCCATGGTCGAGCCGGCCGAGGTCGTAGAGCGTGAGCACGCGGCCGTTGTTCATCTCCGCGAACATGTCGAGATCCCACGGCCAGCATGTCAGGCGCAGCGTCGCGACGTCCTCGACGGCGAGCGGCGGTTTGCGGCGGGCGGCGGCGCCGACGACGGCGAGGCGGATGAACGGGTACATGCTCAACAGATGCTGCGCCGCAGCGGAGCATGCAAGTCGTGACGCGGCGTCAGCGCGCGACGGTCCGGTCGCGCCAGAGCGGCGCGGCGCCGAAGGTCTCCACGAGGAAGTCCACGAAGACCCGCACGCGCGGCAGCAGGTGGCGCTTGTCGGCGTAGAGCGCGACGATGTCGGTGTCCTCGCTGGCGTAGTCGGGCAGCAGATGCGCGAGCCTGCCGGCGCGGATGTCGTCCCCGATGAGGTATTCGGGCAGCCGGGCGACGCCGAGCCCCGCCAGCACGGCGTGGCGCAGGGCGTCGGCGCTCGACGCCTCGAAGTTCCCGCGCAGCGGCACCACGCCGCCGTCCTCGCTGCGCAGCCCCCAGTCGTTCCACTGCTGCACCGTCATGAGCCGCAGCACGTTGGCGCGCGCGAAGTCCTCCGGCTTCGCGAACGGCCCGTTCGCCGCGACGTAGCCGGGGGCGGCGATGATGATCCGCCGGTTGCGCGCGAGCCGGCGCACGATCACGTCGCCGTCGCCGATCTGCTCCGTGAAGCTGAGCGCGACGTCGACCGTCGCGAGGTCGACCGGGCGGTCGCCGAGTTCGAGCGCCACGCGCAGGTCGGGGTGGCGGGCCAGAAACGCCGGCAGGCGGGGGATGAGCTGCGCCTTCGCCAGCGCGACGGTCGCCGCGACGCGCAGCGTGCCGCGGGGCGCCGCGCCATGCTCGCCGAGGCTCGCCTCAGCCTCGGCGACCCGCGCCGCCACGTCCGCGCAGCGGTGGTAGAAGGCGGCGCCGGCCTCGGTCAGCGAGACGCCGCCCTGCCCGCGCGTCAGCAGGCGCACGCCGAGGCGATCCTCCAGCGCGCCCATCTGCTTGCTGACGGCCGAATGGGCGTGGCCGGCGCGCCGGGCGGCCTCGGAGAAGCTGCCCGCGTCGACCACGTGCGCGAAGAGGATCATCTGCGCCGAAAGGTCCATGGTTCGGCCCTGTTCCATCTGGTGACGGCTGGTGTCACCCCGCACCCTATACGGATTGTTAGGTCCTTTCGCTATCTTGTGCAGTGCAACAGAGGAGCGGCGAGCGCTCCCCGGGAAACCGCCAGGGGCACGAAGCGTCGGCCGATACGCGGGCGACGCGATGGCAGGGGAGAAGCCCTGCCGAGGCCCTGCGCCATGTGGGCGCAGCGGGCGGAACCGGCCCCGACGAGGGGTCTGCAGGCGCAAATGGCCCATGGGGCCAGGGAGCAGAAGATGAACGTGCAAGCATATCGTCGCGCCGGTCTGGCGCAGGACTTCGGCGGCCTGCTCGGGCCGATCCGCGCCCTCCGCGCGCATGTCGAGGACTGGGCCCGCCGTCGCGAGGCCTATCTCGAGACGCTGGCCGAGCTGCAGTCGCTCAGCGACCGCGAACTCGACGACATCGGGTTGCATCGCCTCGACCTACCGCGGGTCGCGCGCGAAGCGGCGGCGCTGTCATGAGCGCCGCGACTCTGGGCCACGCCGGGGCCGCGAACGCCGGCGAAACCCGCGCCTGGTTGCGGACGGTCTGGACGCGGTTCCAGCGCGCCCGTCTCGAGGCCGCCATGCGCGGCTTCACCGACGCCCAGCTCGCGCAGATCGGCGTGAAGCGCGAGGACGTCGCCGAGCACGCCCGCAGGCTGGTCGAAGACCGCGCCTGAGCCGGCTTGGCGCTGGGCCGCCGCCCCGCTAGAAGGGCGGGCATGGACAACGTGCTCGCCCGCATCCGCGCCTACAAGCTCGAAGAGATCGCCGCCGCCAAGGCGGCGGTTCCGGAAGCGACACTGCGTGCGCAGGCGGCCGACGCGCCGCCTCCGCGCGCCTTCGCCGCCGCCCTGCGCGCGGCCGAGGCGACCGGCTACGGCATGATCGCCGAGATCAAGAAGGCGAGCCCCTCGAAGGGCCTGATCCGCGCCGACTTCGAACCGGCGTCGCTGGCGAGGGCCTACGCGGAGGGCGGCGCGACCTGCCTCAGCGTGCTCACGGACACGCCGTCCTTCCAGGGCGCTCCCGAGTATCTGCGCGCCGCGCGCGCGGCGGTCTCGCTGCCCTGCCTGCGCAAGGACTTCCTGCACGATCCCTATCAGGTGATCGAGGCGCGGGCATGGGGCGCCGACTGCATCCTCGTCATCCTCGCCGCGGTCGACGACGCGATGGCGCGCGAGCTGGCCGACGCCGCCCGCGCCTTCGGCATGGATGCGCTGGTGGAGGTGCACGACGCGGACGAGATGGCCCGCGCGCGGGCGCTCGGCGCGGATTTCGTCGGCGTCAACAACCGCGACCTGCGCAGCTTCGTCACCGACATCGCCACCACCGAACGGCTGGCGCCGATGGCGCCGGAAGGCGCGCTGCTCGTCGCCGAGTCCGGGCTCGGCGCGCCGGCCGACCTCGCGCGGCTCGCCCGGGCCGGCGCGCGAAGCTTCCTGATCGGCGAAAGCCTGATGCGGGCCGACGACGTGGCGGCGGCGACGCGCGCGATCCTCGCCCAGGCCCCCGCGCCGGCATGAGCGAGCTCACCCATTTCGACGCCAAGGGCGACGCCCACATGGTCGACGTCTCCGGCAAGGACGTCACCAGCCGCACCGCGACCGCGCGCGGTGCCGTCTTGATGGCGCCCTCGACGCTGGCGCTCGTGACGGAGAACCGCGCCAAGAAGGGCGACGTGCTCGCCGTGGCGCGGCTTGCGGGCATCATGGCGGCCAAGCGCACGGCCGATCTCGTGCCGCTCTGCCACCCGCTGGCGCTCTCCAAGGTGACGGTGGATCTCGCGCCGAGCGCCCCCGGCGACGGCGAGGCGCGCGTCGAGATCGAGGCGACCGTGCGCGTCGAGGGCCGCACCGGCGTCGAGATGGAGGCGCTGACGGCGGTGTCGGTGGCGGCGCTGACCGTCTACGACATGCTCAAGGCCGCGGACAAGGCGATGCGCCTCACCGACATCCGGCTGGTGCACAAGGACGGCGGGCGCTCGGGCGCCTATCGCGCGACGTGAGCGCCGCGCCGCTGCTGACCGTGCCGGAAGCGCTGGCGCGCGTGCTTGCGCTCATGGCCCCGGTCGGCGTGGAGACCGTTCCTCTGGCCGAGGCCGCCGGCCGCATCCTCGCCGAGCCCGCC
>CAYGUQ010000075.1:6717-11652 GCA_964352995.1 uncultured Rhodobacterales bacterium | reverse complement strand
AGGATGAACCGGCGCAGTTCGGCGCCCTCGACCAGCGTCCTGGCGAGCGCGCGCAGGCCCGGCGCGTCGCGATCCTCGGCGCGCGGGCGCTCGACATGCGCCAGCGCCCCGAGCCCCGCCAGCAGCCACAGCGCGCCGGCCGTCGCGACGGCGCCGGCGACGACGCGGGCCTCCAGAGGCAGCCAGCCGAGCGCGAGCGACAGCGCGAAGCCGATAGACAGCGCGGCGCCGACGCTCGCCGCCGCGCCGCCCACGGCCCCGCGTGCGCCCTTCTCGACCGTGCGGGCGAGGGCGTCCTTGAAGCTCAGCGACCCGAGCGCGCGGAACACCGACAGCACCGCGAGCGCGGCGAGGATGGCCCAGCTCGCGCCTGACCAGCCCGAGACGCCCGCGAAGGCTGCGGCCGCTATCGCCAGCGCGCAGAGGCCCTGTCCCGCAGCCGCGAGCGCCCAGACCCGCGTGGAGCGCGGCGCGGCCGCGACCTGCGGCGCGAGCAGGAGTTGCGGCGCCAGAGCGCCGGCTTCGCGGATCGGCGTGACGAGACCCACGGCGCCTGCCGAAGCCCCCAGCGCCGTCAGCAACCACGCAAGCACCAGCTTCGGCTCCACCAGCGCGTCGGCCAGCTTGCTCGCCGACAGGCAGGCGACATGCAGGAGGGTCGAGCGCGCGCGCTCCGGCGGAACGTCCGCGCCGACGACCGCGCCCGCGAGCCGCCGAGCCGTCGAGCGCCCTTCGCGCGCTGGCGGCATCAGTCCATCGGCGTGGCGAACGGGTCGAGCGCGGCGCGGCCGCCGTCCACCGCGAGGATCTGCCCGGTGATGAAGCTCGCGCGCGAGGATGCGAGGTAGAGCGCCGCCTCAGCCGCCTCGGTCGCCTCGCCGATGCGCGCCATCGGCGTGGCGCGGACGAGCGCCGCGCGCAGGCCGTCGGTGTCGCGCAGCGCGGCCGCGAGGCTGCGCGTCATCACCGCGCCGAGCGCGACGCCGTTGACGCGCACGCCCTGATCCGCGAGCGAGACGGCCATCGCGCGGGTCATCTGGTCGAGCGCCGCGCAGCTCACGGAAAACGGGAAGAGCTCGGGCGTGGTGCGCTGCGCAGCGATGGAGGTGATGTTGACGATGGCGCCTGCGGGAAGATCGGGCGTCTCGACCCGGGCCTCGATCATCCGCTGCGCCACAGCCTGGCTGAGCAGGAACACGGAGCGCAGGTTGGCGGCGAAGGCGGCGTCGAGCGCGTCGACCTTCACCTCCATCGGCTTGCCGATGACGGGGCTCAGGCTTGCGTTGACGAGGATGTCGACGCGGCCGAGCCGGTCGGTCGCCGAGGCGAGCAGGTTGGACACGCCGAGCCTGTCGCGCAGGTCGCAGGCCCAGTGGATGACTTCGCCGCCGTTCTCGGCCAGCGTTTCGGCCTCGGTCGCGAGGGCGGCCTCGTCGCGGTCCGTCATGAGCACCGCCGCGCCTTCCTCGGCGAAGCGGCGCGCGATGGCGAGGCCGACCCCGGCCCCCGCGCCGGTGACGATGGCCGAGCGGCCCTCCAGCAGTTTCTGCATGACGCCTCTCAAACCTTGCGCGCCGGCGGAGGCTTAAGGTTTTTGCCCGCGCCTGCAAGGGCGGCGCGTCCCCGGCTGCGCGCCGACCGCGCGCCTTCGGCGCGCATCAGGGCCGGCCTTCGCGCCCTGCGCCGCGGCCGGACCGCTGCGCCGGTCGCCAGTCCGCAGGGCTACGCGCGCCCCGAGAAGCCCGGCGCTCCCAACGGCCCGGACTGTCCCCGTCCCGGCGCTCTTCAGGGGGCGCAGGGGCGGCGGATCGCCTCAGTGGACGAGCTTCGGCCCGGTCGCGGGCTTCGCGCCGGCCTCCGGCATGATGCCGAGACGCCGCGCGACTTCGGCGTAGGCGTCGGTGACGTTGCCGAGATCGCGGCGGAAGACGTCCTTGTCGAGCTTCTGGCCCGAGCGCGCGTCCCACAGGCGGCATGAGTCGGGGCTGATCTCGTCGGCGACGATCACGCGCTGGTAGTCGCCTTCCCAGATCCGCCCGCACTCGATCTTGAAGTCGACGAGCTTGATCCCGACGCCCATGAACAGGCCTGACAGGAAGTCGTTCACGCGCAGCGCGAGCGAGATCATGTCGTCGACGTCCTGCTGCGTCGCCCAGTTGAAGGCGAGGATGTGCTCCTCGGTCACCATCGGGTCGCCGAGCTTGTCGTCCTTGAGGTAGAACTCGATGATCGGCCGGGGCAGCGCCTCGCCCTCGTCGATGCCGAGGCGCTTGCTGAGCGAGCCGGCGGCGATGTTGCGCACCACGATCTCGATGGGAATCATCTCGACCGCGCGGATCAGCTGTTCGCGCATGTTGATGCGGCGAATGAAGTGCGTCTGCACGCCGATGCCGTTCAGCGCCGACATGATGTGCTCGGATATGCGGTTGTTGAGGACGCCCTTGCCCTCGATGACCGCATGCTTCTCGCCGTTGCCGGCGGTGGCGTCGTCCTTGAAATACTGCACGAGCGTGCCTGGCTCCGGACCCTCGTAGAGGATCTTGGCCTTGCCTTCATAGACGAGCCTGCGGCGGGCCATGGGCTTCTCCAGAAACGACTTGGGAGGCGTGCGCGGGTCTCCGCGCCGCCCCTCACCGACCCCCGGCTATATGCCGTGCCGCGGCGCCCGGCAAGCCGGCGTCGCGGCGGGCCGGTCAGAGGCCGATGTCGAGCTCGCGTGCGATCGCGCCGAGGTGCAGGCGCAGATGCGCGCCGTAGGAGCGCCAGACCTCGATCTCGAAGCTCTCGGGGCCCATGCGCACGATCAGCGCGTCCAGCTGGCCGAAGAGCGTGCGGGTCGCGGCGGGCGCGGCCATGGCGGCGAGGTCGAGCGGGCAGCCGCAGGAGAGCGCCTCCAGCGCGAGCGGACCTTCGACCGCCACGCCGCATTCGCGGTCGGTGATCTCCACGAAGCTGTGGGGGAGGGCGACGAGCGCGCCTGCGAGCGCGGCGGCCACGGCCGGGCCCTCGGCGAGCGGCGCGCACACGCGCCATTCGTCCGGTCCCAGCTTGAGGATCCGCGCATGGCGGGCCTCGACCGCGCCGCCGACGCGCGCGGGCGGCGCTTCGCCGAGCGCCAGCGCGACGGCTTCCGCGACGTCGTCGCCGCCGCGGAGCGCGAAGCGCGCCCGGGCGGGCAGGGGCGAGACGGTCAGCGCACCGCTCTTGGCCGAGAGGGCGAATCCCTCGAACGGGTCTTCGGCGGGCAGCGCCGGGGTGAGGGCGTCAAGCATCGAGGCGCGCTCCTTCGGGGTCGTAGAACACGGGCGAACAGATGACGGCGGCGCGGGCGCCGCCGGGGCCGAGGTCGGGCGAAGGGGCGTGGACGGTCTCGCCCATGCGCGCGCGGCCGTTCTCCACGAGCGCGAGCGCGATGGGCCGCTCCAGCGCGGCGCTGCGGTAACTGGAGGTGACGTGGCCGATGCAGGTCATCGGAACCGGCTGGGCGGGGTCGTCGACAAGCTGCATCCCCTCCTCGAGCGGCGTCGAGCCCTGAACGGCGAGGCCGACGAGCTGCTTGCGGCCGGGCGCGGTCAGGTCGGGCCGGGTCAGCGAACGCTTGCCGACGAAATCCGCCTTCGCCTTGCCGATCGCCCAGCCGATCCCGGCGTCGTCGGGCGTGACGGTGCCGTCGGTGTCCTGCCCGACGATGATGTAGCCCTTCTCCGCGCGCAGGACGTGCATGGTCTCGGTGCCGTAGGCGACGCCGTCATGCTTGCGCGCCTCGGCCCAGAGCGCCGCCCACACCGCGCGGCCGTGGCGGGCGGGGACGTTGACCTCGAAGCCGAGTTCGCCGGTGAAGCTGACGCGCATCAGCCGCGCCGGCGCGCCGCACACGCGGCACTCCGCGAGGCTCATGTGCGGGAAGGCCTGCGGCGAGAGGTCCTGCCCCTCGACGAAGGGTGCGATCACGTCGCGCGCCTTCGGGCCGTTGAGCGCGATCACCGCCCACTGCTCGGTTACGGAGGTCAGCCAGACCCTGAGGTCGGTGAACTCGGTCTGGAGATAGTCCTCCATGTGCGCCAGCACCCGCGGCGCGCCGCCGGTGGTGGTGGTGACGTGGAAACGGTCCTCCGCGACGCGCCCGATCACGCCGTCGTCGCGGATGAAGCCGTCCTCGCCGAGCAGGAGGCCGTAGCGGCAGCGGCCGACGCCGAGCTTCTTCCACGGGTTCGTGTAGATGCGCTCCAGAAACTCCGCCGCGTCGGGACCGGCGACCTCGATCTTGCCGAGCGTCGAGGCGTCGAACATGCCGACGCTCTCTCGCGTCGTCCGGCACTCGCGCAGCACCGCCTCGCGCATGCTCTCGCCCTTGCGCGGGAACCACCACGCCCGCCGCCACTGCGAGACCGGCTCGAAGACCGCGCCATGGGCCTCCGCCCAGGGGTCGATCGGCGTGCGGCGGGTCGGCTGGAACAGCGCGCCCTTTGCGTGGCCGACGAAGGCGCCGAAGGTGGTCGGCGTGTAGGGGGGGCGGAAGGTGGTGAGCCCGACTTCGGGGGGCGTCTTGCCCAGCGCGTCGGCCGCCACGGTCAGCGCGTTGATGTTGCTGAGCTTGCCCTGGTCGGTGGCCATGCCCGAGGTCGTGTAGCGCTTGACGTGCTCGATGGAGCGGAAGCCCTCCTGCACGGCGAGGCGGATGTCCTTGGCGGTGACGTCGTTCTGGAAGTCGACGAAGGCGCGCTGGCGCGAGACGGGCAGGTGGCTCGCCATCTCCTTCATGCGCCGGCCCGAAGGTTTCGCGCCCTCGCAGACGGCGTAGACCCGCGCGGCGGCGCCGAAGCCCGCGTCGGTCGCCGCCGCCGCGCCCGCCTGCGCGCCCTCGCCGAGCGCGTCGGCCCATGTCTCGGCGCCTGCGCCTGCGCCGGCGCCGGCGCAGGCGCAGGCGCCGAGACA
>CAYGUQ010000075.1:0-6707 GCA_964352995.1 uncultured Rhodobacterales bacterium | reverse complement strand
AGGGTTCCCTGCCGGACCAGCAACTCGGCTTCGCCTGCGCCGGCGCCGGCGACGCGCACCCCCTTCGCGGTTCTGGCGGGCAGGAACGCCTCGCGCTCGGCGGCCCACGCGATCGGGGAGCCGACATGGGAGTGCAGGTGCAGCGTCGGCGTCCAGCCGCCGCTCATCAGCACCGCGTCCGCCGCCAGCCGCCGCCCCGCGCCGACGCGCCCGTCGCGCACCGGGTTGGCGTCGACGCCGGCGACGCGCAGGCGGCCACGGGTTCCGGTCACGGTCCAGCCGACGAGCGCCTCGATCCCGAGCGCCTGCGCCTCCGCCAGCAGCGCGGGCGACACCGCGTCCCGCGCGTCGACGACGACCGGCTTCGCGCCGGCGCGCGCCAGTTCGGCCGCCGCGCCCCACGCCCAGTCATGGGCCGTGACGACGACCGGCTTCGCGCCCACCCGCACGCCGTAGCGGGTGAGGTAGGTCCGCGCCGCGTCGGCCAGCATCACGCCGGGGCGGTCGTTGCCGTCGAACACCAGCGGGCGCTCGATGGCGCCCTGCGCCAGCACCACCTGCTTCGCGCGCACCCGCCACATCCGCTCCCGCGGCGCGCCCTCGGGCGGCTCGGCGAGGTGGTCGGTGAGCCGCTGCGCGAGGCCGACGAGGTTCTGGTGAAACAGGCCGAAGGCGGTCGTGCGCGCCAGCACCGTCACGTTGGCGCGGGCCTTGAGCGCGGCCAGCCGCGCGGCGAGCCAGCCCTGCGCCGGGGCGTCGTCGATCTCGGCGCGGACTTCGGCGAGCAGCGCGCCGCCGGGCTCGGCCTGCTCGTCGACCAGCATGACCTTCGCGCCGGAGGCCGCAGCGGCCTCGGCGGCGGCGAGACCGGCGGCGCCGGCGCCCACGACCAGCACGTCGCAATGGGCGTAGCGGTCGGCGTAGACGTCGGGGTCGGCCTCCTTCGGCGGGCGGCCGAGGCCGGCGGCCTGCCGGATCACCGGCTCGTAGACCTTCCGCCAGAACGACTTCGGCCACATGAACGTCTTGTAGTAGAAGCCGGCGGCGAAGAGCGGCGACATCAGGTCGTTGACCGCGCCGACATCCCATTTCAGCGACGGGAAGTGGTTCTGGCTTTCCGCCTTCAGGCCGTCGTGCAGCTCCACGGTCGTCGCGCGCAGGTTGGGAGTGTAGCGGCCCGGGCCGCGGTCGACGCCGACCAGCGCGTTCGGCTCCTCCGAGCCCGCCGCGACCGGGCCGCGGGGGCGATGATACTTGTAGGATCGGCCCATCAGCATGACGTCGTTGGCCAGCAGCGCCGAGGCCAGCGTGTCGCCGGGATGGCCCAGATGCGCGCGGCCGTCGAAGGAGAAGCCGAGCTTGCGGGAGCGGTCGATGCGGCCGAGGCCTGCGACGCGGGCGGCGGTCATGGCTCAGGCCTCCGGGCGAGAGGGCGCCGCCGCGGCGGCCTCGAGGTCGGGGCGCGGCGCGCCGGGAAGGTAGCTCGCCGCGATCTCGTCGGTGCGGGTGTCGCGCAGCACGTTGAAGAAGCGCTGGCAGCCATGGGCGTGCCGCCAGCGCTCGGCGTGCATGCCCTTGGGGTTGGCGCGGAAGAACAGGAACCGGCCCCAGGCCGCGTCGTCCATCTCGGCGGGCTTCAGGGGGCGCGCGACATGGGCCTCGCCGCCATAGGCGAACTCGATCTCGGGGCGGGCCTCGCCGCAGTGCGGGCAATGGATCAGGAGCATCGGCCTCGCCTCCTCAGTGGGCCACGGCGGCGGCGGCCGCCTCGTCGATCAGCCGGCCGGTGGTGAACCGATCCAGCGTGAACGGCGCGTTGATCGGGTGCGGCGCGCCGGTGGCGACGGTGTGGGCCAGCACATGCGCCGCGCCCGGCGTCGCCTTGAAGCCGCCGGTGCCCCAGCCGCAGTTGACGAAAAGACCGGGGACCGGCGTCAGGCCGAGGATCGGCGAGCGGTCGGGCGTCACGTCGACGATGCCGCCCCAGCTCCGCAGCATCCGCAGGCGGCTGAAGATGGGGAAGATCTCGCAGATCGCCGCGAGCGTGTGCTCGAGGATGTGGAGCCCGCCGCGCTGGGTGTAGGAGGTGTAGGCGTCGGTGCCGGCGCCGATGACCAGTTCGCCCTTGTCGGACTGGCTGATGTAGGCGTGCACCGAGTTCGACATCGTCACGCAGGGGAAGACCGGCTTGACCGGTTCGGAGACGAGCGCCTGCAGCGGGTAGCTCTCCAGCGGCATCCGCACCCCGGCGCTCTCCATCAGCACCGAGGTGTGGCCGGCGGCGGAGACGGCGACCTTCCTGGCGCGGATGAAGCCCTTCGCGGTGTCGACGCCCTCGACGCGGCCTTGCGCGTCGCGGCGGATCGCGAGGACCGGACAGTTCTGGATGATGTCCACGCCGCGCTCGGAGGCGCCGCGCGCATAGCCCCACGCCACAGCGTCGTGGCGGGCCACGCCGCCGCGCCGCTGCAGCGCAGCCCCCATCACCGGATAGCGCGCGTCGGGACTGATCGAGAGGGGCGGGCAGTAGGCCTTCGCCTGCTCCGGCGTCAGCCACTCGTTGTCGACGCCGTTGGCGCGGTTCGCGCTGATGTGGCGCCTGAAGCTCTGCACGTCGTGGACGCTGTGGGCGAGCATCAGCACGCCGCGCTGCGAGAACATGACGTTGTAGTTGAGGTCCTGGCTCAGCCCCTCCCAGAGCTTCACCGAGTGGTCGTAGAGCCGCGCGCTCTCGTCGTAGAGATAGTTGGAGCGGATGATGGTGGTGTTGCGCCCGGTGTTGCCGCCGCCGAGCCAGCCCTTGTCGATCACCGCGACATTGGCGATCCCGTGCTCCTTGGCGAGGTAGAAGGCCGCGCCGAGCCCGTGCGCGCCGGCGCCGACGACGACGACGTCGTACTCGGCCTTCGGCTGCGCGTCCGGCCAGTGCGGCGTCCAGCCCCTGTTGCCGGTCAGGGCGTTGGCGATGAGGGCGCGGGCGGAGAAACGGGCCATCTGCGGCGACTCCCTGCGACGGTTGCAGCGCCCCTCATGCGCCGTTCGAAACCGCTTCGGATGGACGGATGCGACACCTGAGCTGTATCTTTCCGACATGCGACAGAAAGACGACGCGCCGGCCGGCCCGCGTTCCGCGCCCCCGCGCCCGGCGCTGCGGGTGGGCTTCGTGCTGGCGGACCGCTTCACCCTCGGCGCTTTCGCCAATTTCGTGGACGTGCTGCGGCTGGCCGCCGACGAGGCGGACCGGTCGCGCCCCATCCGCTGCGCCTGGTCGGTGCTGTCTGACGAGATCCGCCCCATCCGCTCCAGCGCCGGGGTGGCGGTGCATCCTGACGCCCGCTTCGGCGACCCCGCGCGCTTCGACTACGTCGTGGTGGTCGGAGGGCTGATCGACGTCTTCGACCTCGGCGCGCCGGCGCATCTGCGCTTCCTGCGCGCCGCGGCGGAGGCTGGCGTGCCGCTGGTGGGGCTCTGCACCGGGGCGCTGATCCTGCAGCGGGCGGGGCTGATGGAGGGGCGGCGCTGCTGCGTGAGCTGGTTCCACCACCGCGACTTTCTCGAGAGCGCGCCGGAGGCCGAGCCGGTCGCAGACCGGCTGTTCGTGGTGGACGGCGACCGGCTCACCTGCTCCGGCGGGGTCGGGGCGGCGCATCTGGCGGCGCATATCGTGGACCGGCGGCTGGGGCGGGAAGCGGCGCGAAAGGCGCTGCACATCATGATGCTCGACGACCGAGGGCTCGATCCGGCGCGCGGCGCGCCGGGAGACGCGCCGCAGCCGGGGCCGGTGGGCGCGCTCGACAGCGCCGATCCGCTGGTGCGCCGGGCGCTCACGGTGATGAGCCAGAGCCTCGACGCCGATCTCGACTGCGCGGCGCTGGCGGCGCGGCTGGAGGTGGGTCGGCGGACGCTGGAGCGCCGCTTCCGGACGGGGCTCGGCCTGTCGCCGGCGGCGGCGCTAGGCCGGCTGCGGCTCGCCCACGCCGAGCGGCTTCTGGCGCAGACGACGGACCCGCTCGCCCTCGTGGCGGTGGAGGCGGGGTTCAGCGACGCGGCGCACCTGTCGCGCGCGTTTCTCGCCGCCCATGGCGTGCGGCCGGGCGCGTGGCGCGCGGCGCGACGGACCGCCGCGCCCGAAGCCGCCGCCGCGTGAGACGCGCGCGCGATTGAAGCTTTCGTTTTAACCTGCGGCGCCGCAGGAAGGGCGTCGTCGTGCGATGGTGCGCGGTCCGCAAACGGAGGTTCGCCGATGCGCTACGCTCTCATGGCGCTGATTGCGCCGATGCTGCTTTCAGGCTGCGTCGCCTACACCGTCGCGTCGACAGCCGTTTCTGTCACCGCGACCGCCGTCGAGGCGACGGCGGACGTGGTCGGGGCGGGGGTGGACCTCGTGGTCGGCGGGGACGACGACTGAGCGTCAGCCCTTCGGCCAGTCGGCCCACGGAAACGGCTTCTCCTCGGTGGCGCAGGCCTGATAGCGCCCCGCCTGCGCCAGCCACGCGGCGAGGGAGGCCCCGAACGCCTTGATGCGCGGGTTGGGCGCCTTGGCGAAGGCCAGCCACAGCGCCTGCAGCACGGCGACGAGCAGCATCACAGTCTCGGCGATGGCGAACAGGATCGCGAAGGCGACCATGAAGGCCGCACGGGGCCAGAATGGCGACTTGCCCACGTCGCTCTCGGGGCCGCGGCTCGCGCCGCTCTCGGGGACGGTGGTGGCGTCGGAGGCCATCGGCTCATTCTCCAGTCAGCTTCAGGGATGACCGAGAGATGAGAAACGGCGCCCGTCTTCGCAAGACGCTCGCGGCGCGCTACTCCGCGCGCGCCGCGCCGAGGCGGGGTATTTCAGGCGCCACGGGGTCGAGCGGGCCGGGCGCGGCCGGGACTGGCGCCGAGATCGGGGCCTTCGCCGCGGCCGCATGCTGGCGGGCGGCCGGCGCCGCGGCGGCCTGCTTGCGGAACACCATCACGCCCTGATGCGTCTCGACGAGGCCGCCGAAGAGGCTCGCGCGGCTCTCCATCGGCACGAGATCGGTGCGGACGTACTCCCAGCCCTGCGCCGCCCGCTCCGCGATCGCGGCCTCCATCGCCGCGGCGAGCGCGTCGCAGTTGGTCTTGTGCCCGCGCTGGCGCTTGGGGCGCCGGGGCGCTGGCGCGCAGGCGTAGATCCACTCGGTCATTCTTCGATCCCCAGGCCGGACTTCACCAGCGCCTGCACGGCCTGCGGATTGGCCTTGCCGCCGGTCGCCTTCATCACCTGCCCGACGAACCAGCCGGAGAGGCTCGGCTTGGCCTTGGCCTGCTCGGCCTTGTCGGGGTTCTCCGCGATCACCTTCGCCACGGCGGCCTCGATGGCGCCCGTGTCCGTGACCTGCCGCATGCCGCGCGCCTCGACGATCTCGGCGGGGTCGCCGCCCTCGCTCCACAGGATCTCGAAGAGGTCCTTGGCGATCTTGCCGGAGATGTCGCCCTTCGCCAGCAGGTCGAGCATGCCGCCGAGCTGCGCCGCGCTCATGGGGCTCTCGGCGATGTCGAGACCCTGCTTGTTGAGCCGGCCGAACAGCTCGTTGATCACCCAGTTGGCGGCCTGCTTGCCGTCGCGCCCCTGCGCCACCGCCTCGTAGAAATCGGCCGCCGCGCGGTCGGCGCAGAGCACGCCGGCGTCATACTCGGTGACGCCGTACTCCGCGACGAGCCGGGCCTTCTTGTCGTCGGGCAGCTCGGGAAGGGACGCCTTGATCGCGTCCACCCAGGATTGCTCGATCACCAGCGGCAGGAGGTCGGGGTCGGGAAAATAGCGGTAGTCGTGCGCTTCCTCTTTCGACCGCATGGAGCGCGTCTCGCCCTTGCCGGGGTCGTAGAGGCGCGTCTCCTGATCGACCTTGCCGCCGTCCTCCAGGATGGCGATCTGCCGGCGCGCCTCGTAGTCGACGGCCTGCTGGATGAAGCGCATCGAGTTCATGTTCTTGATCTCGCAGCGCGTGCCCAGCACCCCGAAATCGCCGGTCTCGCGGAACCGCTCGTAGTCGCCGGGCTTGCAGACCGACACGTTGACGTCGGCGCGCAGCGAGCCCTCCTGCATGTTGCCGTCGCAGGCGCCGAGATAGCGCAGGATCTGGCGCAGCTTGCGCACGTATTCCGCCGCCTCCTCCGGCCCGCGGATGTCGGGGCGCGAGACGATCTCCATCAGCGCGACGCCGGTGCGGTTGAGGTCGACGAAGCTCAGGCCGGGGTCGAGGTCGTGGATGCTCTTGCCGGCGTCCTGCTCCATGTGGATGCGCTCGACGCGCACGCGGCGCGCGACGCCGGGGGCGATGTCCACCAGCACCTCGCCCTCGCCGACAATCGGGTGCTTGAACTGGCTGATCTGGTAGCCCTGCGGCAGGTCCGGGTAGAAGTAGTTCTTGCGGTCGAAGACCGAGCGCAGGTTGATCTTCGCCTTCAGCCCCAGCCCGGCGCGCACCGCCTGCTCCACGCAGAAGCGGTTGATCACCGGCAGCATCCCCGGCATCGCGGCGTCCACGAGGCTCACGTTCTCGTTCGGCCCGCGCCCGAACTCGGTCGAGGCGCCGGAGAACAGCTTCGCCTTGCTGGCGATCTGCGCATGGACCTCCATGCCGATGACGACCTCCCAGTCGCCGGTGAGGCCGGCGTAGACTTTCGGGGTCGGCTCGTCATAGGCGAGGTCGAGCATGGGCGGCTCCGCAGGCTGATTG
>CAYGUQ010000074.1:0-11758 GCA_964352995.1 uncultured Rhodobacterales bacterium | reverse complement strand
GCGCCGCTCTCAGGCTCAGCGGCGGCGCCGCAGTCGGTCCCCGCGTCGCCTCCCGCATCCGCGCCTGCGCTCGCCGCGGAAACGGACCGCGAGCACGCCTACCGGGCGCTGAACGAGATCGCGGCGCTGCTGCGCCGGATCGAGCCCCACAGCCCGACCCCCTATCTGATCGAGCGCGCGGTGCGCTGGGGCGGCATGACGCTGGCCGACGTGCTGCGCGACCTGCCCAAGGAGGGGCGCGATCCGGAAATGCTCAACTGGCTCATGGAGCCGGCCGCCCGGAAGTGAGCCGACCTCGAAAAAACGCTGCGCTTTTCATGAATAACCGACGCGCCTCCGCCGCACATGACAGTCAAAAATAACGCGGCGTCAATAAGTTCGGCCTTAGACATGCTTATCGATGGCGCATGACACCATGGAGTGCAGAATGGCCGATAACATACAGCATAAACTGTCGAGGGTTCGCCCGCCGCGCGTGCAGATCACCTATGATGTCGAGACCGGCGACGCCATCGAGAAGAAGGAACTGCCGTTCGTCATCGGCGTGATGGCCGACCTCTCGGGCAAGCCCGCCGAAGCGCTGCCTCGCGTGGCCGACCGCAAGTTCGTCGGCGTCGACCGCGACAACTTCGACGAGGTCCTGTCCGCCTCGAAGCCGCGCCTCGCCTTCCGCGTGCCGAACCGCCTGCAGCCCGGCGCCGAGGACAACATCAACGTCGAGCTGAAGTTCGAGAAGTTCGACGATTTCGAGCCGGAGAACGTCGTCGGCCAGATCGCGCCGCTCGCGAAGCTGTTCGAGGCCCGCGCCCGCCTGCGCGACCTGCTGACCAAGCTCGACGGCAACGACCGCCTCGACGCCCTGCTCGGCGAGATCGTGGCCAACACCGAACAGCAGACCACGCTGCGCGACCAGCTCAAGGCCGAGACGCCCGCGGACGACGCGCCCGAAGCCGGCGCCGACAAAGCCTGACGGCGCGCCAACCGCGCCGCTCCACGCCCCTCGTCCCTCGCCGCGCGCCTCCGGCGCCGCGTCATAGAACCGGAATCACACGATGGCTCAGGAAGTTACTGACGGCGACGCCGCGGTCGAGACCGCCGAGCGCAGCCTGCTCGACCAGATCATCTACGACGGCAAGATCGCCCGCGATCAGAGCCAGCGCGACTACGCCCGCGACCTCGTCGGCGAGTTCGTGAACGACGTGCTGGCCGACGAGGCCAAGGTCGGCTCCGACGTGGTCGCCATGATCAACGCGCGCATCGCCGAGATCGACACCCTGCTCAGCGACCAGCTCAACGAAGTGCTGCACAGCCCCGAATTCCAGGAGCTGGAGGCGACGTGGCGCGGCCTGCGCCATCTCGTCTTCAAGGCCGAGACCGGCACGAAGCTGAAGCTGCGCCTGCTCAACGTCTCCAAGGCCGACCTGCTGAAGGACCTCGAGAAGGCCGTGGAGTTCGACCAGAGCGCGCTCTTCAAGAAGATCTACGAGGAGGAGTACGGCACCTTCGGCGGCCATCCCTACTCGATGCTCGTCGGCGGCTACGAGTTCGGCCGCCATCCGCAGGACGTCGCGCTGCTCAGGCTCGTCTCAGAGGTGGCTTCCGCCGCGCACGCGCCCTTCATCGCCGCCGCCAGCCCGCGCCTGTTCGACATGGACAGCCACACCGAGATGCCGATCCCGCGCGATCTCGCGAAGATATTCGAGAGCGCCGAGCTGGCCCCCTGGCGGTCGTTCCGCGAGAGCGAGGAGAGCCGCTACGTCGCGCTGGTGCTGCCGCGCGTGCTGATGCGCCTGCCCTACGGCCCCGCGACCAAGCCGGTCGAGGGCATGGACTTCCGCGAGGACGTCACCGGCGTCGACCACTCCAAGTATCTCTGGGGCAACGCCGCCTACGTGATGGCCGAGCGCATCGCCGCCTCGTTCTCGCAGCATGGCTGGACCGCGGCGATCCGCGGCGTCGAGGGCGGCGGCAAGGTCGAGGGCCTGCCGATCCACACCTTCTTCACCATCGACGGCGACGTCGCGATGAAGAGCCCCACGGAAGTCGCCATCACCGACCGTCGCGAGAACGAGCTCAACGAGCTCGGCTTCATCACCCTCGTGCACAAGAAGAACGAGGACTTCGCCGCGTTCTTCGGCGGGCAGACGGTGAACAAGCCCAAGCTCTACAACACCAGCTCGGCCAACGCCAACGCGCGGCTCTCGGCGATGCTGCCCTACATGCTGAACGCGTCGCGTTTCGCCCACTACGTCAAGGTGATGATGCGCGACAAGATCGGCTCGTTCATGAGCGAGGACAACATCCGCGACTATCTCAACACGTGGATCTCGGAATACGTCCTCGGCAAGGACGACGCCGGCCAGTCGCTGAAGGCCAAGTATCCGCTGCGCGAGGCGCGGGTGGACGTGAAGCCGGTGCCCGGTCGGCCGGGCAGCTATCAGGCCGTGATCTTCGTGCGGCCGCACTTCCAGCTCGAAGAACTGTCGACGTCGATCCGACTTGTGGCCGAACTCCCGGCCGCGGCGGCCTGACCCTCACGCACACGAACGAAAGGAAGCTGAGCCATGGCCGGCAACATGTTCATGAAGATCGAGGGGCCTGAGGTGAAGGGCGAGTCCACCGACTCCGAGCACACCGATCAGCTCCAGGTCCTCTCCTGGTCGCACGCCTTCAACCAGCCGACCTCCCCCACCCGCAGCGCCGCCGGCGGCGGCACGGTGGAGCAGGCCAACCACACCGACTTCCAGTTCACCAAGTACACCGACGCGGCGACCGACGACCTGCTCAAGCTCTGCTGGCAGGGCAACATGATCGACAAGTGCACCTTCCAGGCCTACCGCGCCGACGGCGACAACAAGCCCGTGAAGTACCTCGAAGTCATCATGGAGCACGTCATCGTCTCCAACGTCAGCGTCGGCGGCGGAACCGGCGACATCCCGGTGGAGGCGATCTCGCTGAGCTACAGCAAGGTCACCTACAACTACATCCCGCAGAAGAAGGACGACAACACCGCGGACGGCGTCCAGCCGGTGAGCCACGACCTGAAGCTGCAGGAAGTTGCGTAACGCGACCGTCGGCCCGCGCGCCATCGAGGGCGCGCGCGCGCCGTTCTTCGAGAAGCTGCTCGGCGCCGCGCATGACGCGGCGCCGAGAACGCTCTATGACGCCGAGGCGCTCGCCGGCGCCGTCGCCGCTTCGCTGCGGGAGCTGCTGGCGACGCGGGCGGGGCCCGGCGCCGCGCGCCGCGGGCCCGCCGAGCGGCTCGTCGTCGACTACGGCGTTCCCTCGCTCGAACAGTTCGCGCCGTCGAGGTCCGACGACCGGACGCGCCTCGCCGACGCGCTGCGCGACGCGATCCTCGCCTTCGAGCCCCGGCTCGAAAGACCCGAAGTGTTGGTTGTTCCCGATCCGGCCGTCGCCGGGCGTCTGCAGGCCCGCGTCACGGGCTGGCTCAGGCTCTCGCGCACGCTGGAGGCGTTCTCGTTCTCAGGACCGCTCGACTTCCCAACATAAGAGCCCCCATGGCGACCGACGCGCGCGCTGAACACCTCGACTACTACCTGCGGGAGCTGGAGGCGCTGCGCGCCGAGGGCGCCGCCTTCGCCCGGCGCCACCCCCGCGTGGCCGGCGCGCTGGAGCTCGGCCCGCAGGGCTCGGCGGACCCCAACGTCGAGCGGATGATCGAGGCCTTCGCCTTCCTGACCGCGCGCCTCCAGCGCACGATCCACCACCAGCACCCGCGCATCGCCCATGCGCTGCTGGAGACGCTCTATCCGCATCTGGCGGCCCCGGTGCCGACGCTCGCCATCGCCGAGTTCCGCGTGGACCCCGCGCGCGCCCGCGCCGCCCACGGCTTCGTCGTCGAGCGGGGCACGCAGCTCGTCGCGCCGACCGACGACGGCGCCGTCTGCCGCTTCCGCACCGCCTCCAGGGTCGAACTCTGGCCGATCGACGTCGACGCGGCCGACCGCCCGGATCCCGCGCTCTTCCCGTTCCTCGACGGCCGCTCCGACGTCGGCGCCCTGCTGCGCGTCAGGCTGCGCGCGCTCGGCGGGGAAAGCTTCGCCGACATGCTGCCCGACGCGCTGCGCTTCCATCTCGGCGGCTCGTTCTCGGCCGCGACGCAGATCCACGAGACGCTGCACCGCCATGTGCGCGAGGTCTGGGCCGTGTTCGCCGCTCCGGACGGCGGCGACGCGCCGACGCTGGAGGACCGGCTGCCCGACCGCGCGCGTCGGCTCGGCGCGGGCGCGCTGCGCGCCGTCGGGTTCGAGCCGGAGGACGCGCTGCTGCCGCATCCCGCCCACGCCCATCAGGGCCACCGGCTGATCCAGGAATACTTCGCCCTGCCGGAGAAGTTCCTGTTCACCGAGATTTCCGGCCTGCGCGGCGCCGCGGGCCTGGCCGCGGGCCGCTGGCTCGACCTCGTCTTCGTGCTCGACGAGCCCGGCCGCGCGCCGGCCGGCGCCGAGCGCGAGGCCTTCCGGCTCGGCGGCGCGCCGGTGGTCAACCTGTTCAACCGCGTCTCCGAGCCGATCCGCATCGACCGCACCCGCAGCGAGTACCGCCTCGAACCCGATCTGAGGCAGGAGCGCAGCACCGAGGTCCACAGCATTTCGCAGGTCACGCTCGCCAGCGAGAGCGCGCGCGACGGCGCCCTGGCGCAGCCGTTCTTCTCCTACGCCCATGCCGAGGCCGGGCGGCGGGACGCGGTGTACTGGGTCGCCCGGCGCTCGCCGACGCTGCGGCCCGACAAGCGCGGCGGCGAGATCGACATCGCCTTCTGCGACAGCGCCTTCGACCCGCGCGCGCCGGGCGCGCAGGTGGCCTTCGCGCATTGCCTGTGCACCAACCGCGGCCTCGCCGAGCGGCTGCCCGTCGGCGCCCGGTTCGGCCTCGAGGTCGAGGCGCCGGTCTCGGCGGTGATCTGCGCGACGAAGCCGACGCCGCAGATCGACCCGCCGCCGGTGGGGGCGGACCTCTGGCGGCTCATCTCGCACCTGTCGCTCAACCGGCTCTCGTTCGTCGAAGGACCGGAGGCCGGCGCGGCGCTGCGCGAGGCGCTGACGCTCTACAGCGCGGCGAACGACGCATCCGCGCGCCGCCAGATCGAGGGCGTCGTCGACGTCGCCGCCGCCCGCGTGGCGCGGCGCATGGGCGAGGACGCCTGGCGCGGCTGGGTGCGCGGGTTCGAGGTGCGGCTGACGCTCGCCGAGGAGAACTTCGCGGGCGGATCGGGCTACCTCTTCGGATCGGTGCTCTCGCGCTTCTTCGGCCTCTACGCCGGCGCCGGGGGCTTCGCGGAGCTGGCGATCGAAAGCCGCAGTCGGGACAGGGAGTGGGCGCGATGGCCGGCGCGAAGCGGCGAAGCCATACTGGCGTGATCGAGCGCCTGCGCGCCGAGCCGCAGGCGTTCCAGCTACTCCAGGCCGCGCGCCTGCTGGAGGCCGCCGGCGAAGGCCCGGTGCGCTTCAGCGGCGCCGTCGACGAGGCCTTCGCCTCGAGCGACCTCAAGAGCCTGCGACGGGAGCGGGACGGCGGCCAGGTCATAGAGACCGGCGCGTTGACCTTCTTCGGGCCGCACGGCCCCCTGCCGCAGCCGCTCGCCGACGCCGTCGCGGCCCAGGTGCGCGCGGGCGACGAGGGCGCGCGGGCGTTCTTCGACATCTTCGTCAACCGGCTCGTGCGGCTGATGCTCGACGCGCTGCGGCTGGAGCGCCCCGCCGACTGGCCGGGCCCCGACATGAGCCCCGACGGCCAGGCCCTGCGCGCGCTCTGCGGGCGCCTGTCGCCGGGCCGCGCCAGCGCGGTGGACCGCACGCTGGCGGCGGCGGCGGGCCTCGTCCACCAGCAGCCCCGGAGCCTGCACGCAGCCGAGCGCGCGATCTCGGCCCATTTCGCCGCGCCGGTGCGCGCCCGCGCCTTCGTCGGCGGCTGGACGCCGCTGCGCGCCGCCGACCGCACGCGGCTTTCCGCCGTCAGCGGCGGTCGGCTCGGCCGCGGCGCGACGCTGGGCGGCGCCGCATGGATCGAGGACGCGGGCTTCCGGCTCGACGTCGGGCCGGTCGGCGCGCCGCTGCTGCACGACCTGCTGCCAGGCGGGCGCGGCGCCGGCGCGCTCGGCGCGCTGGTGGACGCGACGCTGCCGCGCGAGGCCGACGTGACCTGCCGCCTGATCGTGCGCGCCGACGCCGCGCCGCGGGCCGTTCTCGGCGCCAAAGGCGGCGCCCGGCTCGGCTGGACCTCCTGGGTCGCGACGCGCCCCCTCGCCGCCGACGGCGCCGTCGACGTGCGCCTGAGCCGGATGCGGGACGCGCGATGACCGACGTCAAGGCGCTCGTCTCCCGCCTGAACCCCGTCTGCCGCGCGGCGCTGGAGCGCGCGGCGCAGCGCTGCAACGGCCGCGGCTGCGCCGCGGTCGAACTGGAGCACCTGCTCGTGGAGCTGCTCGCCGACGCCGAAGGCGACGCCGCGAGGCTGCTGCGCGCCCACGACGTCGACGCCGCGGCGGTCGTCGACGACCTGCGGCGCGCCATCGACCAGTTCCAGGGCGGCGCGACGCGCACGCCGGCGCTCTCGCAGCATCTCGTGGACGCGCTGAAGGAGGCGTGGACGGTCGCCTCGCTCGGCGGCGGCGCCGACCGGGTGCGCTCGGGCCACCTGATCCGCGCCATGCTCGGCGCGCCGGCCTCGCGCCGGCTGCTGGTCGCCGCCGCGCCCCTGCTGGCCAAGCTGCCGGCGGACCTCGACCCAGACCTCGCGCGCGCGGCGCAGGGCGGCTCGGAAGGCCCGGCGGAGGCCGCGCCGGACGCCGGCGACGCGCCGCTCGCGCGCTATGCGCTCGACATGACGGCGGAGGCCCGCGCCGGCCGCATCGATCCGGTCGTGGGCCGGGACGCGGAGATCCGCCAGCTCATCGACATCCTGCTGCGCCGCCGCCAGAACAACCCGATCCTCACCGGCGACGCCGGCGTCGGCAAGACCGCGGTGGTGGAGGGGCTGGCGCTGCGCATGGTCGAGGGGCGCGTTCCCGCGAGCCTCGCCGCCGTGCGCCTGCTGTCGCTCGACCTCGGCGCGCTGCAGGCCGGCGCGGGGATGCGCGGCGAGTTCGAGCACCGGCTGCGCGGGGTGGTGGACGCCGTCGTCGCCTCGCCGCAACCGATCGTGCTCTTCATCGACGAGGCGCATGCGCTCATCGGCGCCGGCGGTCAGGCGGGCCAGGGCGACGCGGCGAACCTGCTGAAGCCGGCGCTCGCGCGCGGCCAGCTGCGCTGCGTCGCGGCGACCACATGGGGCGAGTACAAGCGCCACATCGAGAAGGACCCCGCGCTCGCGCGCCGCTTCCAGGTGGTGAAGGTCGGCGAGCCCGAACCCGACGCCGCCGTGGAGATGCTGCGCGGCGTCGCGGCGAAGCTGGAGGCGCATCACGGCGTGCGGGTGCTGGAGGGCGGGCTGCGCGAGGCCGTGCGCCTCTCGCACCGCTACATCAGCGGCCGGCAGCTTCCCGACAAGGCCATCAGCGTGCTCGACACCGCCTGCGCCCGCGTCGCGGTCAGCCAGTCGGAGCGGCCCGCCGCGCTGGCGGACGCGCAGGCCCGCATCGCGGCGATGGAGGTTGAAATCGGCCGCCTTGCACGCGAAACCTCGTTGGGCGACGCCGCGCAATCGGAGCGTGCGGCCGCTCTGGAGAGCGAGAGGGACGCGATGCGCGCGCGCGCCGACGAGATGCAGAGCCGCTGGCGCAGCGAGCGCGAGGTGGTGCGACGGCTGCTCGCGCTGGAGGGCGCCTCGGCGGACGCCGGCGAACTGCGCGCCGTGCGGCTGCAGATGGAGACGCTGCAGGAGGCCCGCGAGCCGATGGTCCACGCCTTCGTCGACGCCCGCGCCGTCGCGCAGGTCGTCTCCGGCTGGACCGGCGTGCCGACCGGCGAGATGCTGCGCGAGGGCGCGGAGGGCGCGCGCGACCTGCTCGCCCGCCTGCGCGGCCGCGTCATCGCGCAGGACGGGGCGCTGGAGACGATCTGCCGGCGCGTCCAGTCATGGTTCGCGCAGCTCGGCGAGCCGGCGCGGCCGACAGGCGTCTTCCTGCTCGTCGGCCCCTCCGGCGTCGGCAAGACCGAGACAGCCGCGGCGCTGGCGGACGCGCTGTTCGGCGGCCCCCGCGCGCTCGTGACCGTCAACATGTCGGAGTATCAGGAGGCGCACTCGATCTCCGGGCTGAAGGGCGCGCCGCCGGGCTATGTCGGCCACGGCAAGGGCGGCGTGATGACGGAGGCCGTGCGCCGCCGACCCTATTCGGTGCTGCTGCTCGACGAGATCGAGAAGGCGCATCGCGACGTCGTCGAGCTGTTCTACCAGGTGTTCGACAAGGGCGTGCTGGAGGACAGCGAGGGCCAGCTCGTCGATTTCCGCAACACGCTGATCCTGCTCACCTCGAACGTCGGCGCCGAGACGCTGGCCGACTGCGCGGCGCGCGGCGTGACCGACCCCGCGGCGCTGGCCGCCGCGATCCGGCCGGAGCTGCTGCGCGCCTTCCCGGCGGCCTTCCTCGGCCGCCTGATCGTGACGCCCTATCGCCCGCTCGGCCCTGAGCATCTCTCGCGGATCGCGGCGATGAAGCTCGACGGCCTGCGCGACCGGCTGGCGGCGAGCCACGGCGTCGCGCTGACATGGGACCGCGCGGTGCTCGACGCGCTGATCGCCCGCGCGACCGAGAGCGAGAGCGGCGCGCGCAACGTCGAGGCCGTCATCGCCGACACGCTGACGCCGCAGGTCGCGGGCCTGATGCTCGACCGCATCGCGGAGGCGGCGTCGACCGGAGGCGCTTCAGGGGCCGCTTCCGGGGCCGCGCCGGTCGAGGGCGTGCACGTCGCGCTCGCGCCCGACGGCGGCTTCGCCCTGCGGACGCGGTGACGGCGATGGCCGAGCCCACCCAGGCCCACGCCTCCCTCAAGCTCTCGACCGCGCTCGGCGACGACGCGCTGATCCTGCTGACGCTCGAGGGCGAGGAGCGGCTGTCGGCGCCCTTCGAGTTCCGCCTGACCGCCGAGGCCGCGAGCGACGGCGCCGACCTCGCCTCGCTGCTCGGCGAGGACGCCACCGTGACGCTGACCGGCGGCGACGACGTCTCCCGGGTGATGAAGGGGCGCGTCTGGTCCGTGCGGCGTGAGGGCCGGGCCTGCGCGCTGACGCTGCGGCCCTGGCTCTCGCTGCTGTCGCTGCGCTCTGACAACCGCATCTTCCAGGAGCAGACGACCACCGAGATCGTCTCGGCCGTTTTCGACGACGCGGGCTTCACGGACTACCGCGTCTCGCTCACCGGAACGCTGACCGCGCGCCCCTACTGCGTGCAGTTCGGCGAGACCGACCTCGCCTTCGTCTCCCGGCTGCTGGAGGAGGAGGGGCTCGGCTACTTCTTCGAGCATGACGCGAGCGCCTGCACGCTCGTCATCTTCGACGACGTCAGCGCCTGCGCCGAACTCTCGGGCGGCGCTGTGCCGTTCCTGCCCCTGCCGCGGCAGGGCGAGCAGATGGGCGAGCGGCGCGTGCAGAGCCTCGCGGCGCGGGCGGCGGTCGTCTCCGGCAAGGTCGACGCGCGCGACTTCAACTTCGAGACGCCCTCGCAGACGCTTCAGGTCAGCATGGGCGAGGGCGCGCGCGGCCCATACGTCTATCCCGGCGGCTACGACGACACCGACGGCGGCCAGAGCGTCGCGCGGCGGCGGCTGGAGGCGCTGGAGGCCGAGGCGGAGATCGTCGAGGGCGCCTCGCCGCTGCGCCTGATGATCGCCGGCGCGACCTTCGCGCTTTCCGACCACCCCGAGGCCGGCCTCAACGGCGACTACCTGATCCGCGCCGTCGCACACCGCGCCGCGCGGGGCGAGTACGCCAACCGCTTCGAGGCCCAGCCCAAGGACACGCCGTTCCGCCCGCAGCCGCTGACGCCGCGGCCGCGCATGGCCGGGCCGCAGACCGCCAAGGTGGTCGGCAAGGCCGGCGAGGAGATCTGGACCGACGCGCACGGCCGCATCAAGGTCCAGTTCCACTGGGACAGGCTCGGCGAGAGCGACGAGAACAGCTCCTGCTGGGTCCGCGTCGCGCAGATATGGGCCGGGGCGGGCTGGGGCGCCTTCGCCCTGCCGCGCATCGGGCAGGAGGTCGTCGTCGCCTTCCTCGACGGCGACCCCGACCGCCCGCTGGTCACCGGCGTCGTCTACAACGGCGAGAACGCGCCGCCCTACACGCTGCCGGCCGACCAGACCAAGACCACGCTGAAGTCCGACAGCTCCAAGGCCGCCGAGGGCTTCAACGAGCTGCGCTTCGAGGACAAGGCCGGCTCGGAGGAGATCTATCTCCACGCCCAGAAGGACATGACGCTGGAGATCCTGAACGACCGCTCGACCGACATCGGCCATGACGAGACCACGACCGTCAAGAACGACCGCACCGTCACCATCAGCGAGGGCGCCGAGAGCCTCACGGTCGAGAAGGGCTCGCGCACGATCACGGTCACCGAAGGCGACGAGACCCACGAGGTCGGCGGCAAGCGCAGCCTGACGGTCACCGGCGACGAGACGCGCGACTACGGGGCCAAGCTGACCGAAACCGTCGCCGGCGACGCCGCGATGACGGTCAAGGGCAAGCTGACGATCACGGTGACCGGCGACGTCACGATCAAGTCGAGCGGAGCGCTGAACCTCGAGTCGGGCGGCGCGATGAGCCTCAAGTCCGGCGGCTCGATGAGCGTCTCGGCGGGCACGAGCGCCTCGGTGAAGGCCGGCACGAGCCTCGACCTCAGCGGCGGCACGTCGACCACGGTGAAGGGCTCGGCGAGCGCCACCGTGGACGGCGGCGGGATGCTGACGGTCAAGGGCGGGCTGGTGAAGATCAATTGACGGCGGAACGGGACGGAGCGGCCTTGGACGACGACGCGGCGACTGCGGAAGACGCCCCCCCGGCGCTGAACGGCGTCGTGGAGCGGCGCAACGCGTCCGGCGCGGTCGTGGAGGAGGCGAGCTTCCGGAACGGCGTGCTCGACGGGCCGTTCCGCCTCTATGACGACGCGGGCCGTCCGCTGCGCCAGGCCCATCACCGCGGCGGCGTGCTGGACGGCGTCGCGGTCGACTTCGACGCGCAGGGCCGCCGGCTCGCGGAGACCACTTGGCGCGCAGGCGCGCGGACCGGGCCGTTCCGCCAGTATCGCAACGGCCGCCTCGCCGCGGAGATGGCGCTGAGCGACGGCGCGCCCGAGGGGCCGGCCCGCTTCTACGACGCCGCCGGGGCGCTGACCGCGCTGGTGACCTTCGGCGACGGGCTGCGCCACGGCGTGACGGAGGCCTATGGGCCCGACGGCGGGCTCGCCATGCGCGCCTGCTACGCGCAGGATCTTCTCGACGGCTGGTGCGAGGAATACGGCCCGGACGGCGCCCTCGCCCACCGCGCCTTCTATCGGCAGGGGGTCAAGACGGGGCGCGAGACGACCTATGTCGGCGGCCGGGAGGCATCGGCGGTCGAGCATCCCGCGGCCGCCGAGCCCGGCGCAGGCGCCGACCCTGACCCCGTCGCGGAGTTCTACGCCGCGCTCGGCCGTCGCTAGGGTTTCCGCGGCGCCGAGCCCCGGTGAGCGCTTGCGGGCCTACGCTCCGGCCG
The DNA here is from genome assembly GCA_964352995.1 of uncultured Rhodobacterales bacterium. Taxonomy (GTDB): domain Bacteria; phylum Pseudomonadota; class Alphaproteobacteria; order Rhodobacterales; family Rhodobacteraceae; genus Rubrimonas. Next base: position 109 of record CAYGUQ010000074.1, on the reverse strand, counting down.
CCGCCTCGCGCGCGGCGCGCAGGGCGGCGATGCGACGCGCCAGCATCCCCTCGCCCTCCGCCGGGGCCGCGCCCTGCGGCGCGGGCGCGGCCTGCGCGAAGTGGCAGGC
>CAYGUQ010000073.1:0-11975 GCA_964352995.1 uncultured Rhodobacterales bacterium | reverse complement strand
GCCCTGTGGCTCGTCTCCCCACGCGCCGATCCGTGCACACCGTGACATCCGCCCCGGCGCGACAGCCACCTCGGCCGGGATAGCCGCCCTGCACTCCTCCTGAGCATATTTGCATCGCGGCGCGAATGAGCAGTTGGTCGGTGGCGCCGAAAGGTTCGGCGGAGAGCCAGGAATAGCGGTCAAGCGCGTGCCCCGGCTGGCAGCATGGATGGTTGAGGACAACAACCCCTGGGTGTACGGATGTTGCGGGTCGCGCACCACTTCGGCCAAGGGACCGCTCTCGACGATCTTGCCGCCATACATCACCGCGATCCGATCGGCGATTTCGACAGCCACGCCGACATCGTGGGTGACGATAATAACGCCCAAGCCCAACTCCTTCTGCAATTGCTGCAGCAGCAAAAGCACCTGGATCTGCACCGTCGCATCGAGTGCCGTTGTCGGCTCGTCCGCCAGCAGAATTTTCGGATCGCAGGAGAGCGCAAGCGCGATCATGGCACGTTGGCGCATGCCGCCCGACATCTCGTGCGGGTAGTTGTCGAGCCGCTGCGCTGCGGACGGAATACGCACCAGCTCCAGCAATTCCAGCGCGCGCCGCCGGGCCTGTTCTCTGCTGACACCCTTGTGCTTAACCACTGCTTCAACGATCTGTTGACCGACGGTGTAGACCGGATCGAATGAGGTCGCCGGCTCCTGAAAGATCATCGAGACCTCGCCACCGCGGAGCCCTCGCAATCGCGGCCCTGACATCGCGAGTACATCCTCGCCGTCCACCTCGATTTCGCCGCTGATCCTCGTGCGCCGCTCCGGCAACAAACGCTGCACCGCCCGCAGCGTTACGCTCTTTCCGGAACCGGATTCGCCCAGAATGCTGAGGACTTCACCGCGTTTGAGGTCGAACGAGACACCGTTGACCGCATGAACCGTCCGCTCGCGCGTGACGAAAGTTACCTGAAGATCACGGATCGAAAGAAGGGGGGAAAGTGTTTCAGTCATTGCAGGGATTCCTAAAAACTTAAGCTGCCCGGGCGTGGATCGCGCCGGTCACCAGATGACAGGCGGCTGAGTGCTCAACATTGTGCGGAGCGGCTAGAACGGGCACGACTTCCTCGCAAAGCTTTTGGGCCATAGGGCAGCGTGTATGGAAGCGGCAGCCAGACGGAGGGTTGATCGGGTTGGGCGGGTCGCCGGTGATCGGCGCGTCGTCCATCCGGTCGTCCGGGTCCATCGACAGCCGCGATTTCAGGAGCGCCTGCGTGTAGGGATGCTTCGGCCGCTCGTAGATCTCGTCGACGGGGCCGATCTCGACCACCTCGCCGAGATACATCACCAGAACCCGGTCCGAGATGTACTGGACGACGTTCAGGTCGTGGGAGATGAAGACGTAGGTGAGGTTGAAGTGCCGCTTGAGGTAGCGGAGCTGGTTCAGCACCTGCGCCTCGACCGACTTGTCGAGCGCCGACACCGCCTCGTCGAGGATCAGCAGCCGCGGCGACAGCGCCAGCGCGCGGGCGATGTTGACGCGCTGCTTCTGCCCGCCCGAGAGCTCGTGCGGATAGCGCGGGCCGAAGAGGTCGGCCCGAAGCCCGACCTTCTCGAGGATGTCGCGGGCGAGCGCCTTGGCGTCGGCGGACTTCATGCCATGGACCCTCGGCCCATAGGCGATGCTGTCCTCGACCGGCAGACGCGGGTTCAGCGAGGAGTAGCTGTCCTGGAACACCATCTGCGCGGCCTGCCGGAAGGCGCGCATCGGCATGCCGCCGAACACGCCCACCTCCTCGCCGTCGAAGATCAGCTCGCCCTCGTCCTTCTCGATCAGCCGCATCAGGAGCCGGGCGAGCGTCGACTTCCCGCAGCCGGACTCGCCCACCACGCCGAGGGTCTCGCCCTTCAGCACGCTGAAGCTGACCCCGTCGACGGCGCGGACATGGCCGACCGCCCGGTTGAACACGCCCCCGCGCACGGGGAAGTGCTTCTTCAGGTCCTTGACCAGGAACAGCGGCTGCTGCGCGCCGCCCCGGTCCTGCGGGTGCGTGTTTGAGACCACATCGATCCTCGGCGCTTGGGGGCGGACGGCGGGCGGGGTGCTTTCGGGGCGTGCGCTCATGCGTTCGTCCCCCTCACATCTTCACGTCCATGGCCTGACGGAGACCGTCCGAGACCATGTTGAACGAGACCGAGGTGATCAGGATCGCGACGCCCGGCAGCGCGCACACCACCGGATTGATGTAGATGGCCTGACGCAGCGTCGAGAGCATCAGCCCCCAGTCCGGCGTCGGCGGCGCCACGCCAAGCCCGAGGAACGAGAGCCCCGACGCGATCAGGATCGACACCGACACCATCCCCGAGGCGTAGACGAAGACGGGCGCGAGCACGTTGCCGAGGATGTGCGTGACGATGATCGAGCCGGTAGAGGCGCCCGAGGCGCGGGCGGCTTCGACGAAATCGAGGCCGCGCACCTGCGTCGTCGCCGTCTCGGCCACGCGGCAGAGCGGCGGAATGAACACGATGGTCAGCGAGAGCATGCCGTTCAGCATGCCGCCGCCCATCGCGCCGGAGATCGCCACCGCGAGCAGGATCGACGGAAAGGCGTAGAAGACGTCCATCACGCGCATGATGACCATGTTCACCGCGCCGCCCATGAAGCCCGCCACCACGCCCAGCGCGCCGCCGATGGCGAGCGCGATGAGCACTGGCGCGAGGCCCATCAGCAGCGAGCTCCGGCCGCCCCAGAGCAGGCGCGAGAGGATGTCGCGCCCCAGCTCGTCGGTGCCGAGCAGGAACGCGCCATGGCCGATCGGCTTCAGCCGGTTGATCATGCTGGTGGCCAGCGGGTCCATCGGCGCAAGAAGCGGCGCGAAGACCGCGCCGGCGATGACGAGGACGATCGCCGCCGCGAAGAACAGCGTCACGTAGTCGTGGCTCAGGCGGAAGCCCACCATCGCCCAGTAGCTGCGGACCTTCACCGGCAGCAGGTCGGCGTCGACTTCCGCCGCGCGCGGCGGACCTCCGGCTTGAAGCGGTCCGGCGGGCAGCGTTCCGGCGGTTGCGACTGTCATGGCGTCCTCCTCAGCCGCGCTTGATGCGCGGGTCGGCCGCTGTCTGCAGCAGGTCGACGGCAAGGTTGGTGGCGACGAAGATCAGCGCGAGCACCAGGATCGTGCCCTGCAGCACCGGGATGTCGCGGTTCAGGATCGCCTGGTTGAGCAGGAAGCCGGTGCCGGGCCAGGTGAAGATCGTCTCCACCAGGATCGAGCCGCCCATCAGGTAGCCGAACTGCAGGCCCATCACCGCCAGCACGCCGGGCAGCGCGTTCCTGACGGCATGGCGCACGACCGCCCATTCGCCGAGGCCCTTCGCGCGCAGCGTCTGCACGAAATCCTGATTGAGCGCCTCAGCCACCGCCGAGCGCGTCGAGCGCATGATGACGCCTATGGGGATCATCGCCATCGTGATCACCGGCAGCAGCGCGAAGCGCAGCGACTCCAGCGAGAAGAGCGAGAACCCGTCCGAGCCCGACGGCCCCATGCCCGTCGCCGGCAGCCAGCGCAGGTTCACCGCGAAGACGATCACCAGCACGATGCCGAACCAGTAGTTCGGAATGCTCACGCCGAGGACGGAGAAGCCGGTGGCGATGCGATCCACGATCCCGCCATTGTAGTAGGCCGCGAGCGTCCCGAGCACGACGGCGACCGAGAAGGCCAGCAGAACCGCCGCCGCCGAGATCGAGACCGTGTTGGAGAGCGCGCGCATGACCTCGTCGGCGACAGGCCGGTCCGTCGCGATGGACATGCCGAGATCGCCGGTGAGCGCACGGCCGAGCCAGTTGAGGTACTGGATGGGGATCGGCTTATCGAGGCCGTAGGCGGCCATGATCATCGCGATCGTCTCGGGGCTGGCGTCGTCGGGCAGCAGGCGCGTGATGGGGCTGCCGGGGGCGAGGTAGACCAGCCCGAAGCAGAACATCGTGACGCCCAGCGCGATCGGGATCGCATAGAGCACGCGTCGGATCACATAGGAGAGCATCTCGCATCGCCTCGCTGTCTGGGGGTGATGGCCGAGCGCGCCCCGGCGGCCCGCCGGGGCGCGCCGCGTCAGTCGGCGACGACCCGGATCGGGCTCAGGTCCTGGTACCAGTTCTGCGCCTGCACGAAGCCTTCCAGCCTCGGCGACAGCGCGCGCGGGTTGATGTCGTGGGTGACGATCACCATCGCCGCCTCCTCGACCATCTTCTCGTGGACGGTGCGGATCAGCGCGTCGCGCTTCTCCTCGTCGAAGGTGACGTAGATCTCGTCGATCAGCGCCTCGATCTCCGGGTTGGCGTAGTGCCCCCAGTTCCCTCCGTTGGGCACGAACTGGGACGCCAGCGCAAAGCGGAACATCGCCGAGAACGGGTCCTGAACGTTCCGGCTGACGTTGATGCCGTCATAGTCCTTGAATTTCTCGCGCCCGCCGCGGTTGACTTCGAGGAGCTTGTTCCAGTCCATCACGTCGAGCGTGACCTTGAAGCCGACCTGTTCGAGCTGCGCCTGCACGAGTTCGTTCATCGGCAGCGGCTGCATCTGGCCGGAGCCGGAGGTCGAGATGGCGAGGGTGATCTCGCAGGGCAGGCAGCCCGCCTCCTCGAGCAGCGCGCGCGCCCGGGCGGGGTCGTGGTCGTAGGGCGCGGGCTCGCCGTAGTGGTTGTCGGAGGCCGGCAGGATGCCGAAGCCTTCCTCCGCGTAGCCGCCCAGAAAGGCCACCATGTCCGCGCGGTTCAGCGCATGGTTCGCGGCGCGGCGGACGCGCACGTCCTTGAACGGCCCGTCGACGAAGTTGAGCTGGTAGCCCCAGTTGTGCGGGTAGGGCGCGGTCACGATGTTCATGCCCGCGCTCTGCAGCATCGGGATGGTGTCGGGGGAGGGCGCCTCGACGAAGTCGACCTGTCCCGACATCAGCGCGGCGGCGCGGGTCGTCGCCTCCGGCATCGGGATCAGGACGAGCCGGTCGTGCTGCGGCAGGCGATCCTTGTCCCAGTAGTCGGGGTTCGGCACGAGTTCGAGCCGTTCCCGCGGGACCATGCCGGCGAACCTGTAGTTGCCGGTGCCGGAGGGCGCCGTCGCGAACTTCTCGTAGTCGCCGCCCAGCGCCTTGAGCTGGCAGTCCGAGATCATGAGCGGGGCCGTCGCCTGAAGGTAGAACAGCGAGTCCGGCTTCTTCGTGGTGATGACGACGGTGTAGTCGTCGACCTTCTCGATACCCTCGATGACGTTGGTCCGGAAGCGGACGATGCCGTACTGCGCGGCGTTGAAGTAGGGATGGTCCTGCTCCGTCAGCCGCCGGTAGTTCCAGACGACGTTGTCGGCGTTGAAGGCGCAGCCGTCGTGGAAGGTCACCCCCTGGCGAAGCTCGAACAGCCAGCGGCGGTTGTTCTCCGGGTCGATCCGCCAGCTCGTTGCGAGGCCGGGGCGGATCGCCGCCGGGACGTCGCCCTGCGACATGTCCCAGTTCACGAGCGCGTCGTAGAGATTGTATCCGACGAAACGGTAGCCCTCCGCGCCCTGGTCGGGCTGGCCGATGGTCAGCGGAATGTCGCCGGCCGTCATCGCGACGCGCACGACGCTCTCGGCGCGGGCCGCGCCTGCGGCGAGCAGGGCCGCGGCGGCGAGCGCGGCTACGAGGCCGCTGGCGTTCTTCTTCATCTGTCTGGTCCTCCGCTGTTGGTCGGGGCGTCGCATGCGCGCCGGGCGCTGGGCCGGGCGCGCCCGCAGGGCGGGGTCAGTTGACGCCGGTGCTCACCACGATGGGCGTGAGGTCCTGGAACCAGCTCTGCGCCTGTACGAAGCCGGAAAGCTTCGGCGAGAGGGCGCGGGGGTTCAGGTCATGCGTGATGAACAGCATGATCGCCTCGTCCACGAACATCTCGTGGGCCTTGACGATGAGCGCGTCGCGCTTCGCCTCGTCGAACGTGTTGTAGACCTCCGCGATCAGCGCGTCGGCGTCGGCGTTCGTGTAGTGGCCCCAGTTGCCGCCGTTGGGGCTGTGCTGGCTCGACATCATGAAGCGGAAGAGGCCCGAGAACGGCTCCTGCAGGGCGCGGCTGACGTTGATGCCGTCATATTGCGGGAAGCTGGGGCGGCCCTTCAGCGCGACCTCGATCAGCTTGTTCCAGTCCATCACGTCGAAGGTGACGCTGAATCCCGCGCTCTCGAGCTGCGCCTTCACGAGTTCGTTCATCGGCAGCGGCTGCATCTGGCCCGAACCCGAGGTCGAGATGGCTATGGTGACCTCGCATGGCAGGCAGCCCGCCTCCTCCAGCAGCGCGCGCGCCTTTGCGGGGTCGTGCTCGTAGCGCCTGATCTCGCCGAAGTGCTTCGAGCCGGGCGGCAGGGCGCCGTAGCCCTCGACGGCGTAGCCGCCGAGCAGCGCGACCATCTCTTCGCGGTTCACCGCGTGGTTCGCCGCGCGGCGCACGCGGATGTCGGCGAAGGGCCCGTCCACGAAGTTGAGCTGATAGCCCCAGTTGTGCGGATAGGGCGCGGTGACGATCTGCATGCCGGAGCCCTCCAGCATCGGGATCGTGTCGGGCGAGGGCGCCTCGACGAAATCCACCTGCTCGGCCAGCAGCGCGGCGGCGCGGGTGGTCGCCTCCGGCATCGGGATCAGCACGAGCCTGTCGTGACGGGGAACGCGCGCCTCGTCCCAGTATTCGGCGTTGGCCACCAGTTCGAGGCGTTCGCGCGGCGCCAGGCTGTCGAACCTGTAGGGGCCGGTGCCTGACGGCGCGAGGGCGTATTTCGAGAAGTCGCGGCCCGCGGCGTCGAACGCACACTCCGATATCATGAAGATGAAGCTGGTCTGCAGCGGAAACAGGCTGTCCGGCCGCTTGTTGACCATGGCGATCGTGTAGTCGTCGATCTTCTCGATCTTTTCGATGTTGTTGGTGCGCAGCCGGATCGCGCCGTATTGCTGGGCGTTGAAGTCGGGGTGGGTCTCGATGCTCAGGCGCTCGTAGTTCCACACGACGTTGTCGGCGTTGAACGGGCAGCCGTCGTGAAACGTGACGCCCTCGCGCAGCTTGAAGATCCAGCGCTTGCCGTCTTCGGGATCGACGAACCATTCGGTCGCGAGGCCGGGCTTGACGCTCGCCTCGACGTCGGAGCGCGACAGGTCCCAGAGCAGAAGCGGGTCATAAAGGCTGTAGCCGACGAAGCGGTACCCTTCGAAGCCCTGGTCGGGCTGGCCGATGGTCAGCGGGATGTCGCCGGCGGTCATCGCGACGCGGAGCGTGCTCTCCGCTTGGGCGGCGGCGCCCATGCCGAACGCCGCAAGGGCTGCGAGGGCGAGACGTCGGGCGGCGGGCGCAGGCTTTCTCGGTCTGGTCATGTCGTCGATTTCTCCACTGTGGGCCGTGCGATGCGGCGCCCCCGCAGCGGGGGGAGCCGGGCGGGTAGCAGCGTGCTCCGTGGTCGCCGACGCCGCCGGCCTTCCGCTCTCGCCGCGTGCGACGCAGGGAGCCTGGCCCCGCCCGTCGTGGGGGCGGGCCTGCGGGGGGGAAGAAGGAGCGCCGCGTGTCAGCCACCTGTGTCCTTCCGTCGGGCGCTGGAGCGCCGGTCTCCGACATGCTCAGCAAATTCCGTGCCAGCCGTTCGGGAAATGTGTTCAATCGAGCCTGCGGGCGCGCCGCGCGCTCGCTCCGCCGACCGAAAAAATTGCAAGAACGAAGGGCAACATATTGATATTGATGTTCTTTACCGCTGGAGGCGGCATCTGGGGGCGCGCCGCATTCTCGCGCGGCGCCATCCAAATGGATACAGTCTGATGGGTTGCATCCAAATTTACGATCTGGTCACGTTTTGAACAATGCGCTCCCGCACAGCGGTTATAAGTGTCATGAACAAGGAAAATTATTTGATATCAGATATTTGCCGTGGATTGCGTTCGTATCGCAGCGCTGGGCGCGGCTGCGGCTCACCCCTCCGCCATAATGGCGATTGTGCGCGGCCGCAGTTTTGGATACAAAAAATCACGCCCGGTCCTTCGCCCCTGACAGTTCCGGCGGCGCGGACCTTCCCCGCCAGTGGAGGCCCCCCCGAGATGACGACGCCTCAAGCCCTTGATTCCGAATTCGATGCGCTCGCCGCGCGGGCGGGCCTCACGATCCCGCCCGAACGTCGGGCCGCGATTCTCGCGATCTACCGGGAGGTCAGCGGCATGGCGGCGCTGCTGCGCACGGCCGACCTCGCGCCGGCGGACGAGCCGGCCAACATCTACCTCTTCGACCCCATCCTGAGGAGCGCCTGAGATGTCCGCGAAACCCCTGCATGAACTCTCCATCGCCGAGGCGGGCGCCGCGCTGCGTTCGGGCGCGGTGACGTCGCGCGCGCTGACCGAGGACGCCCTCTCGCGCATCGCGGCCATCGACCCGACGATCGACAGCTTCATCACGGTGACGCGAGAGCGCGCGCTCGAAGACGCCGACAGGGCCGACGCGGCGTTCTCGGGCGGCGTCGACAAGGGGCCGATGCAGGGCGTCCCCTACGCGCTGAAGGACATCTACATGACGGCGGGCATCCGCACGACCTGCCACTCGAAGGTGCTCGTCGACCATGTTCCCGCCGAGGACTGCGCGGTCGAGAGCAGGTTCAAGGCGGCCGGCGCGGTCCTGCTCGGCAAGCTCGCCACCCATGAATTCGCCTTCGGCGGCCCGTCCTTCGATCTACCGTTTCCGCCGGCGCGAAACCCCTGGAACCGAGACCACATCCCCGGCGGCTCCTCCTCCGGTTCCGGCGCGGCGGTCGCGGCGGGCCTCGTGCGCACCGCGATGGGCTCCGACACCGGCGGCTCGATCCGCGGCCCCGCCGCCTATTGCGGCGTCGTCGGGCTCAAGCCGAGCTACGGCCTCGTGTCCCGCCGGGGCGTCTTCCCGCTCTCCTTCACCCTCGATCACGCCGGCCCGCTCAGCTGGACGGTCGAGGACTGCGCGATCACGATGCAGACCATCGCCGGTCACGACCCGCTCGACCCGGCCTCGGCGGACCCCGGCCCCATCGACTTCCTCGCCGATCTCGACAAGGGCGTGGAGGGCATGAGGCTGGCGCTGCCGAAGCATTTCTACGAAGGAGCGGAGGGCGTGAGCCCCGAAGTCGTGGAGGCCATCGACGCTGCGGTCGAGGCGCTCCGCGGCCTTGGCGCCGTCGTCGACATCGTGACCCTGCCGGACTATGCGCTGTTCAACGCCGCAGGTCGGGTGATCATCCTGTCGGAGGCCTTCGCGATCCACGAGAAGACGCTGCGCGAGCGGCCGCTCGACTACGGGCTGTTCCTGCATGCGCGCATGTCGGTCGGCGGCATGCTCTCGGCGGCGGACCTGACGCAGGCGTTCAGGGTGCGGCGCAAGCTCAGCCGGACGATCAACAACGAGATCCTGCGCGACTACGACGCGATCGTCGCAGCGAGCGCGCTCGCCCCGGCGGGACGCTTCGACGCCATCGACCCCGCGACGCCGCCGGCCTCCACCATCCAGACGATGCCGTTCAACGTGACCGGCAACCCGGCGCTCTCGACGCCCATCGGCTTCTCGTCGGAGGGGTTGCCGCTCGGGCTGCAGATCGTCGGCAGGCCGTTCGCGGACGCGACGACGCTGCGGATCGGGCGCGCGCTCGAGAGGGCGATGGACCTGACGGCGACGCGGCCGACGCTCGCCATGCCCGCCGAGGCCGCCTGAGCCGGCCCGCGCCCGGCGTCGGCCCGCATGCCGGGCCAGCCTCGCCGGGCGCTTTCCGCCAATCCGACGCTCTGTCGGGGGCGGCGACGTGACCCTGAAGGACGACGACGCGCCGGAAGTCGCGGACGACGGCGCTCCGGCGCAGCCGCTCGACGACCCCGCCCGGTCGGACGCGCCGGCGCAAATGCGCGCGACGCGGCGCGACGTCTTCTCCCGGCGCGTCGCCGCCGGCCGGGCGGGGGCCCGCGCCTGGTGGGGCGCGTCGCCCGACAACCTGCGCGGTTCGGCCTTCATGCTGGCGGCCTTCATCGCCTTCGCCGTGATGACGGCCTCGATCAAGGCCATCGGCCAGGCGCTGCCGCTCTCGCAGGTGCTCGTGATCAGGCATGTCGTGATGATCGCGCTGCTCGCCCCGCTGTTCCTGCCGAACCTATCGGCGGGGTTCGAGACGCGACATCTCGGGCTCAACTTCGCCCGCGGGCTCTTCACCCTCGGCTCGATGTATCTGGGCTTCACCGCTCTGGTGCATGTTCCGCTCGCCGACGTGACGGCGCTGGGCTTCAGCCAGGTGCTGTTCGTCACCGTCGCCGCCGTGTTCGTGCTCAAGGAGGCGGTGGGTCCGCGGCGCTGGATCGCGACGGTCGTCGGATTCCTCGGCGTGGTGGTGATGATGCGGCCCGGCGAGGACGGCCTCGACGTCTATGCGCTCTTCGCCGTCGGCGGCGCGCTGTTCGGCGCCGCCACGACCATCAGCGTCCGCCTGATGGCCGAGCGCGAGAACACCGCCACGATCCTCCTGATCCAGAGCGTGCTGCTCATCTCGGCGCTGCTGCCGCCGGCCATCGCCTGGTGGACCCCGCCGACCGGCCGGGAGTGGCTGCTGCTGCTGCTGATCGGCGTCTTCGGCACCGCCGGGCAGTATCTGATCACCCGCGCCTATCAGGTGGGCGAGGCGTCCGCGCTGGCCCCGCTCGACTTCGTGCGCCTGCTCATCGCCTGCGCCGTCGGCTACGTCCTCTTCGCGGAGACGCCGGACGCGACGAGCCTCGTCGGCGCCTTCATGGTCGTCGGCGCCACCGTTTACACGATGCGCCGCAACGCCGCGCGCAACGTCGCCCTGCCGCCCGCCGCCACGCCCGCGCCCTGACGCCGCAGCCGCCAAGGAGAGACCATGTCGACGCGCCACATCCTCCGCGCCTCGCCCGAAACCTGCCACTGGGGGTTCTTCGACGCCGCACTCGCGCCGCGCCTGACGGTCGCGAGCGGCGACACGGTGACCATCGAGACGGTGACCGGCGCCCCCGAGATGCTGCCCCCTGAGGGCTTCCACGTCCCGCCCGAACTTCTTGCGGTGCACGAGCGCGCCGAGCGGATGCTGCCCGGCCACATCCTCACCGGGCCGGTCGCGGTCGAGGGCGCCGAGCCGGGCGACGTGCTGGAGGTGCGCATCGAGGAGATCGCGCTCCGCACCGACTGGGGCTACAACATGATCCGCCCGCTGGCCGGCACGCTGCAGGACGATTTCCACGAGCCGCGCAAGCTCGTCATACCGCTCGACCGCGAGGCCAATGTCGGTCGCCTGCCATGGGGCCTCGACCTGCCGCTGAACCCGTTCTTCGGGGTGATGGGCGTCGCCCCGCCGCCGGCGTGGCGGCGGATCACGTCGATCGTGCCGCGGGCGCATGGCGGCAACCTCGACAACAAGGAACTCGTCCCGGGCGCGACCCTCTATCTGCCGGTGTTCGTCCCCGGCGCGCTCTTCTCCTGCGGCGACGGCCATGGCGCGCAGGGCGACGGCGAGGTCTGCGTCACGGCCATCGAGACGGCCCTGACCGGCTCGTTCACCTTCGCCGTGCGCAAGGACCTGCGCTTCGTCTATCCACGCGCGGAGACGCCGACGCATTACATGACGATGGGCATGGACCCCGATCTCGACCAGTGCGTGGTGCGGGCGCTGCGCGACATGATCGCGCTGTTGGGCGAGAAGGCGGGGCTGTCGCGGGAAGACGCCTACACGCTCTGCTCGCTCGCCGCCGACCTGCGGATCACGCAGACGGTCAACGGCTCGAAGGGGGTGCACTGCATGATCGCCAAGTCGCTGGTCGGCGCCTGATGGACCTGCAGCTCAAGGGCCGCGTCGCGCTCGTGACCGGGGGCTCGCGCGGGATCGGCCGTGCGACCGCGCTGCGGCTGGCGGAGGAGGGCGCGTCGCGGATGCTGGCCGCCCGCGGCGCCGAAGGCCTTGCGGCGGCCGCGGCCGCCGCAAGGC
>CAYGUQ010000072.1:0-12148 GCA_964352995.1 uncultured Rhodobacterales bacterium | reverse complement strand
ATCGCGCAGCCGCCCCTCGGCGTCGCGCGCCTCGCGGTTGCCGACGTATCCGCCGAAATCGCCGCCGCCCTCGGGCGCGTGCGTGAACCGGCCGTCCGATCGCTAGGCGATCCAGCGTCGCCGGTCGGCGTGCGCGATCAGCGCCGCGATCTCAGAGAGGGGGGCGACGCCGTCGAGCGCAAACCAGCGCAGGGTGCCGTCGCCGAGCGCGGCGACCGCCACCGGCGCGTCGGGCGCGATGGCCAACGCCCAGGCGGCCGCCGGAAGGGCCCGCTGCGCCACGACGGCGCCCCGCGCGTCGAGAAGGCTCAGCGAGAAGTCGGCGCCGACCAGCACCGCCGAGCCGTCGGCCGCGACGTCGGCCGACAGCGCCCGCTCGCTCAGACCGAGCAGCCCCAGCGGCGCCGCGACGCCGTTGACCTCGGGCTCCACGCTTCTGAGGCGCGTGACGCCGATCACACCCCGCCTCGCTTCGGGCCGGTGCGGATGGTCGCGGGCCGCCGCCTCGGCCGCGACGCCGCGCTCAAGAAAGCTGCGGGCGAGGTCGAAGGTCAGGAACTCATCTGACGCGCCGGCGACGAAGGCGACCCGCGCGCCGTCCCGCGAGATGAGGAAGCGGTCGCGTAGCCCCGTCCGGCGCAGATCGAGCTTGGGAGAGGCGGAGTCGAAGACCACCGCGGCGGCCGCCCCGCGCACCGCGACCGCGACCTCGGCGGTGTCCGGCGCGGGCGGGGCAAGGCGGCCCCAGGACGGAAAGGTCGAGAGGTACAGGGCTCCGCCATCGGACAGTGGCGCGATATGGGCGATGCTGTCGTCTGCGACGCCCAGGGCGACGCCGGGACCCTGTCCCTCTCGCCACGCGATGATCGCGTTGCGGCCGTCGCTGGCGAGCAGGGTCCCGCCGGCGTAGAGCGTCGCTCCGCCCCGGGCCGCTCCCGCCCAGGCGACGCGGCTCAGGTCGCCGCCGCCCACGACGACGTTGCCGGCGCTCAGCCGGCACGCCGGCGAGCCGCTGACGGTGTCGACGACGTCGACGAAGCGGCACCGCTGCAGCCGATCGCGAGCTCCGTCCCGTCCGGGGAGAACGCCACCGATCCCGGGACGGCGCCGTCCGGGCTCACGAACTCGGCGACACGGGTGAGCGCCCCGTCCTCGGCCGCGACTACGCCGAGCCTGACCGATCCGGCGTCGTCGGCCCATGCGAGACGGTTGCCCGGACCGAACTCCACCCAGACGATGCGCCGGCCGCCCTCCGCTATGCGCCAGACTTCCTCCAACCTGCGGTCAAGGAGGTAGAGGCCCTCGGCGCCGGCGGTGGCCGCCATGAAGCGGCCCTCCGGCGTGTAGCCGAGATGCGTGATCGGGCCGGCGAAGGGCCCCGTCGTCCCGGGATCCGGCCCTCGTCCGCCTCCAGCACGTAGAGCGTCGACGCGCCGGCCGGGTCGTCCACGCCCTGAGCCGCGAAGACAGCCGTGCCCGACGGCAGGGTCGCGACCGCAGTGATCTGTCCGATCCGTCCGTCGCCGACCGGTGGCCACCGCAACGCGAACGGCTCGCCGGTCTCAGCGCTCGAGTATCGCAGGGTCTTGTCAGAGCCGCCCGAAAGGACCGAGTCTAGTATCGCTTCATGCGCCTCCCTGCGGTGGCGACACGCTGATCGCACGCAATCCGGTCGTTTATCTGCCGAACCAGGCGATCGCACTGTGCGCAGTCCAATTCCGCGAAGCAGCCGCAGAAGCCGCCGTCCTGGCGGATCCGACCGACGACCTGCCCGCGGCGCGCGCCATCGCCGAACGCCTTGGTGCAAAGTTCGGCGTCGAACCGCTCATCGGCATGGTGGCGACCCGCGCCGCCTTCGGCGCGGCGCTCGCCAGCGCCTCACTTCTGCATTTCCAAGGCCACAGCTAACATGCGCCCGAGCGCCCCCTCGCGTCGCGCGTCGACTTGGCGGATGGCGGCATGAGCGCCGCTGACATCGTCGCAGACGCGCCCAGTCCAACCCGTCTTGCGGTGCTCGCCGGCTGTGAGAGCGGGAGCGTGCAAGTGGGCGCGGGCGAAGCGGTTGGGCGCCATGCCGCGACCCGCAGCGCCATGGCATGATCAATGGCGTCTTACGCCGACAGGCATCCCGACACCACCCCGCGTGCAATCATCGCCATCGCGTGAAAATTGCTCGTCAGGCCCAACGTTGGACTGAATCAGGGCCTCGACCACCGTCCTCAAGTCCACGTCTGGATACGATCGCGCCAAGGGTCAGGCTCGGTTCAACGCCAGAAGCTTTACTCCAGAAGCTGTCCTATTCGGTCGACTTGGGGCCGTTCTTTCGCGCCGCCGCATCTTGCCTGAACGCCATCGGCGGGAGGCCCGTCCACCGGCGAAAGCTGCGCGAGAAGCTGTTGGCGTCGCGGTAGGCTAGGACTTTCGCGATCTCGTCGGCGCCGAGGGCGGTCTTGGCGAGGTACCGGATCGCGATGTCCCGCCGCGTCGCGTCCAGCTCCGCCTGATACGTAGTGCCTTCGTCGCGCAGGCGTCGCTGCAAGGTGCTGCGGCTCAGCCCGAGGACTGTTGCGACGTCCTCCGCCCCGGCGCGCCCCGCCTGCATCAGATCGACCAATGCCGCCCGCACCTGGGCCGCGACAGGCAATCGTTGGCTCTGGGCCGCCATCTGCAGCTTGAGGTCTGCTTCGATGTCCGCCCAGAGGGCGGCGTTCTCGGAAATGAACCGCCGTTTCGCGTCCTCTGGCGAAAAGGCCACGAAGGCGACGTCTGACCGCTCGGGCGTGATCCCCAGGTGTCCTGCGATCTGTCGCCTTTCTTCCTCGGAGCCGTCGAAACCCGCCAAAGCGGGGTGAAGGAGATGGGCGGTGGCGCCGCGGATGTTCTCCACCATGCAGACAATCTGCAAAGCGCCGAGGCTTGGCGGCATGGTGACCCGCTCATCGGAACTATCGTACTCCACGCGCAGCAGCGGGCCGTCCCAAAAAACGCGCATCCGGGTCGGACCTAGCAGGGACTTGAACTGCGCGAGGCGCATCAGCCCGGTTTCGAGATCCGGCGCACAGGACAGCGTGAAGAAGACCGGGATCACCGGCCCGCGGGAAATCGCGATACCGAGGTAAGGCACGTAGTCGGCGCGCGGCGCCAGCACCGACATCGTATTCCAGGCATCGAAATACTGCGCCGCGGTCACGCGCAACTCGCCCCGACCGCGCGCGAGCTCCGCAAGGTCCGCCGTCTCGAGCATCAACTGGGCGTCGACGCCAAGGATCCGGCACGCCACGTCGGTCGCCATGTAGAGGGAATAGGTTTCCGATTTTTCCAAACGCGGAGTCCCCCAACGAACTCCCCCTGAATGCCATGCAGCGGTGACCGCGACCAGATCGCGACAGCCGCCTGACCCGATTTGCCTGCATCTGACCGCATCTGCATATCGCTCCGAAGAAGCAGCAGACTTACCCTCCTATCTGCACGGCGCTGGGTAACGCCCCCGAACCGACTGGAGAGAACTTTGGAAATCAGGGTGAACGGCCAGAGTGTCGAAGTGGATCTGCCGCCCGACATGCCTCTTCTCTGGGCGCTGCGGGACGGCCTGACCATCACAAGCGTCAAGTACGGCTGCGGCGTCGCGCAGTGCGGGGCCTGCACCGTCCATATCGACGGCGAAGCGGTGCGGTCCTGTCAGGTGGCGCTTGGCGACGTCTGGGGAGAGATCACCACGGTCGAGGGGCTGGGCGCGCCGGGCGCCCTGCACGCCGTGCAGGACGCGTGGATCGCCCATCAGGTCGCGCAGTGCGGCTACTGCCAGTCCGGCCAGATGATGCAGGCCGCCGACCTGCTGGCCCGCAACCGGGCGCCGACAGACGACGACATCGACGAAGCCATGGCTGGCAATCTGTGCCGCTGCGGGACCTATCCGCGCATCCGCGCCGCCATCCACAGCGCCGCCGCCGCCCTGCGGGAAATCTGAGACATGGGCCGCGCCAGAACCATCGCCCGACGCAGCTTCATGATCGGCTCCGCCGCAATCCTCGGCGGGGTCGCCTTCGGCGCCTACTTCGTGGTTCGCCCGACCCCCAACCCCCTGCTGGACGGTCTGGCCGAGGGCGAGGCCGCGCTGACCCCCTTCGTGAAGATCACGCAGGAAGGGATCACGCTCATCGTGCCCCGGGCCGATGTGGGCCAGGGCATCGCCTCCACCCAGGCCATGCTGATCGCCGAGGAACTCGATATCGACCCAGGGGCCGCCACGCTCGACCCCGGCCAGCCCCATCCCGCCTATTTCAACGGGACCGTCGCGGCGGACGGCATGTCGTATCCCGGATGGGACCAGGGGTTCGTGGCCGAGACGGTGCGCGACCTGATGATGACCGTCGCACGGCTGTCAGGCTCGCAGTTCACCGGCGGGTCGTCGTCCGTCGCCGACCTGCACGAGACGTTGCGGCGGGCCGGCGCAGTGGCGCGCGAGACCCTGAAGGCCGCAGCGGCGGCGCGCACGGGGCTGTCCGCGGCCGAGTTGCGGACCGAGGACGGTCACGTCGTCCTGCCTGATGGAACCCGCATCGCCTACACCGACCTCGCCGCGGATGCGGCGGCGATCGAGCCAGTGACGGACGTGGCCCTTCGCCCGGCGACCGAATGGAAGCGGCTCGGCAAGCCATACCAGCGCCTCGACATCGTGGCGAAGTCGACCGGCGCGCAAGGCTACGGCATCGACGTCGTGCTGCCCGGCATGCTGCACGCGACGGTGCGCGCCAACCCGGGGCGCGGCGGCGCCATGGCGGGCTTCAACGCCGATGCGGCGCTCGCGATGCCGGGCGTCCGGTCGGTGGTGGAGGTCGACGAGGGCCTCGCCGTCGTCGCCGAGAACACATGGTTCGCGTTTCGGGCGGCCGAGGCGCTCGAGGTCGAGTGGCTGCCGCCGGACTATCCCGCCAGCAGCGCGGAGATGTGGCGGGCTCTGGACGACGCCCATGTCGAGGAGAACCAGAACAGCCGCCTGCGCGACGACGGCGACGTCGAGGCCGCGCTGGCGGGGGCCATGATGATCGAGGCGGAATACCGCGCGCCCTTTCTCGCCCATGCCGCGCTGGAGCCGTTGAACGCCACCGTGCTGGTCGAGCCGGACCGGGTGACGATCTGGACCGCGACGCAGGTTCCCCACGTGATCCGCGACGCGGCGGCCGCGCTGACAGGGGTCGACGCAGACAAGGTCATCCTCCACGCCCTGCCCGCAGGCGGCAGCTTCGGCCGCCGGCTCGATCACGACTACGCTGTGCAGGCGATCCAGATCGCCGCCTCCATGCCGGGCACGCCGGTGAAGACCACGTGGAGCCGGGAGGAGGACATGACCCATGACTTTCCCCGGCCCCTGCACATGGCCCGAGCGCGGGGCGCCGTCGCTGACGGTCGCGTGCTGGCCTGCGATCTCGACACGATCAGCCCGTCGCTGGTGGCGTCATGGTTCGGCCGCGTCTTCATCGTGCCGCCCGGACCGGACGCGATGCTGGTCTGGGGCGCCTTCGATCAGCCCTACGCCATCCCACATTATCGCGTGACGGGCTACGCCGCGCCGCCGCTCGCGCCGATCGGCTCCTGGCGCTCGCCCGGCGCCTGCTCCAACAGCTTCTTCCACGAGAGTTTCCTGTCTGAACTGATCCACGCCGCCGGCGCCGACCCGCTGGAGGAGCGGCTGCGCCTGATCGACCACGCGGACTCGCGCCGCGTGCTGGAGGCCGTGGGCGTGCTGTCGAACTGGGCGGGCGCCGACATCGGCCCGGGGCGCGGTCGCGGCCTCGCCTTCGCCTACACCCACGGCGTGCCCGTCGCGGAGGTCATCGACGTCACCATGACCGACCGCGGCCTGCGCATCGACGACGTCTGGATCGCCGCAGACTGCGGCATGGTCTTCGACCCCGTCAACGCCGAGGCGCAGCTGACCGGAGCCGCCGTCTTCGGCCTCGGCCACGCGATGAACTGCGAGATCACCTACGAGAACCACGCAGTCCAGCAGACCAATTTCGACGCCTTCGAAGGCATGCGCATACACCAGACGCCGCGGTTCCACACGCGGCTCCTGGGGCGCGCCGAAAGGGTTCGCGGTCTCGGAGAGCCCGCCACCGCGCCGGCCGCGCCGGCGCTGGCCGACGCCATCTTCGCCGCGACCGGCCAGCGCCTGCGCGAAATGCCGTTCAGCAAGGCGATAGACTTCGCATGAGAACGGCGATGCGCTTCGGCGCGTCGCCGCCAACCACCCCCGCCGGCTGAGACGACAGGTCAGGACGAATCATGCGCGAAACAGGCTTTGTTTCGCTGGCAAGGAATGAAACATGAGCAATACCAGCTATCCTACACGCGGCGCCGCGCTGCTCTTCATCGACCCCTACAACGACTTCCTCGCCGACGACGGCAAGATGTGGCCCATGGTGAGCGCCGTGGCGACGTCGGTCGATCTGCACGCCAACCTCGCCCGGGTCCGTGCGGCCGTGCGTGCGGCGGGAATTCCGATATTCATCCTGCCGCACCACCGATCCAGGCCGACCGACTTCCAGGGATGGGCGCACCCGACGCCCTTCCAGCTTGGCGCGCACGCCGCCCAGGCCTTCGCCGCCGACAGCCCGGGCGGCGACTGGTATCCGGGCTTCGGCCCCGAGCCCGGCGATGTGGTCGTCAAGGAGCACTGGAGCGGGTCCAGCTTCGCCAACACCGACCTCGACGTGCAGCTGCGCCAGCACGGCGTCACCCATGTCATCCTGATCGGCCTGATCGCCAACACCTGCGTCGAGACCACGGGGCGCTACGCGTCGGAACTCGGCTACCACGTGACGCTGGTGCGCGATGCGACGGCGTCCTTCTCTGCGGAGGCCATGCACGCCGCCCATGAGATCAACGGGCCGACCTATGCGCACGCCATCGTCACCACGGCGGAGCTTGTGGAGAAGCTTGCGCCCGACCGCGCCATCTCGGCCTGAGACGCCGAACTAAGGCGTATCGGCCGAGGGCGAGAGAAAATGAGGGGCAGCGGGATGGCCGGGCGCCGAAGCCCATGAAGTCCCGATGACGCGCAAGACCGACCCGCCCTGGGCGCCCACGCCGACCCGCATTCGACATCGCCGTGGTCGGGGCGATCATGGCGCGTCGGCCCACGCCTGACGCATGGGAAGGCGACGCCCGGTCCAGTCTGTGTCGAGCGTTCTCAGAACGGCTCGACCCAGGGGCGAAGTTCGATCTCCCAGCTCCAGGCGCTGCGGTCCTGCCGGATCAGGTCGCGATAGGCGCGCGCGATGGCGTCGGGGTCGAGCATGCTGTCCGGCGCGTCGGCGGGCTCGGCGCGGCCCGGGTTCCGGATCGCGCCGTCGATCACGACATGGGCGACATGGACGCCCCGCGGCTGCAGCTCGCGCGCCATCGACTGGGCGAGCCCGCGCAATGCGAACTTGCCCATCGCAAAGGCCGCGGACTGGGGGTAGCCCTTCACGCTCGCAGAGGCGCCGGTGAAGAGGATCGCGCCGGCGCTCCTTGGCGCCATCCGCCGCGCCGCTTCCCGGCCGACGAGAAAGCCGCCGAAGGCCGAAACCTCGACCGCATTGCGCACCGTCACCGGATCAAGCTCAGTGACCGGCCCCCGCACGCGGCCGGAGGCGTTATAGACCACGACCTCGGGCGGACCGCCAAAGGCCGCGTCCATCGTCTCGAAAAGCCGCGCCACCTGCGCGGGGTCCGTCGCGTCGGCGGCGGCGACGACGGCGCCCGTCTCGGCCGCGAGGTCAGAAAGCTTGTCCGCATCGCGCGCCGCGAGGCCGATCTTGAGGCCCTCCGCCGCGAGCAGGCGCGCAAGCGAGGCGCTCAGGCCCGCCCCCGCGCCAACGATCAGCGCCGATTTCGGCTCGAAGTTCATGGCCCGCTCCATCACAGGTTCATCGAGCGGCTGTCGAACATGCGGCCGGCCGATCTCACGCAGGCGCTGTCATCGCCGGCGGAAAACAGCCCGGCGGTATCCAGTCCGGCGCCGGAAGCGCCGCCAGTCACGATTGCGGACCGATCAGCGAGGCGGCCGCGGGGTGGAAGGTCATTGATGATCATGGGTCGCTCCTGCGCTTGACCGATCGTTCAAGAATGAATTGAGCCTGCGCATCCTTGAACGATCAGTCAAGTCCTCGCATGCTGGAACGGCAGGGCGGGGGACCGGGCGATGGCGGGAAGGCGCAGGTTCGACGAGGCGGCGGCGCTGGACGCCGCCATGCGGGCGTTCTGGGCGCATGGCTACGAGGGCGCGTCGATCCGCGTGCTGGAGCAGGCGACGGGGCTGGGCCGGCAGAGCCTCTACGGCGCCTTCGGCGACAAGTCGGCGCTCTTCGAAAGGGCGCTGGCGCGGTACGCCGAGACCGTCGCGGCGCCGGTTGCGGCGGCGTTGTCGGGCGACGCCCCGGGCGCCGCGTTCGACGCGATTTTCGCCGCGCAGCGCGACCCATCTCCCGACGCGCCGCGCGGCTGCCTGCTTGCGCTGGCCTGCGCAGAGCTTGGCCCGCGCGGCGATGCGCTGGGAGCGGCCGCGCGCGCCGCGCAGGCCCAAGCCTTGGGCGCGGCCGCGAGCGCGTTCGTGCGCTGGCGCGGGGCGGGACGCGTGCGCGCAGACCTCGACCCTGCGGAGGGCGCCGCGCTGCTGCTCGCCCTGCTGCGCGGGGTCGCCGACCTCGACCGGGCGGCGGCCGACCCATCGGAGGCTGACGCCGCCGCCCGCGCCGCCGCCGCCGCGCTGCGGGCTTGGGCCATCGGCCGAGGCTAGGGGCTGGCGCCGCTTCACGACGCCCTCGTCATGGAGAACCGGTCCCACCCACTGCACGCGCGGGGGCCTCTGAAGCTTGCTGTCAAAGGCTTGGATGCGCTAGCGCCGTCGCCTCCGAGCGTTCGCCGGCAGGCGGCGTCGCCGCTAGCCGGCGCCATTCAGGGGCGCAAGCCAGAGATGTGGGCCGCCCGGGCGGACTTCGGGGTTTCTCCGGTCCATTTCTTGAAGGCGCGCTGAAAGGCTGTCGGGTCGCGATAGCCTGTCAGATGGGCGATCTGCTGGTTTGTGAGATCACTGCCGCGCAGGTATCGTAGCGCCAGCGCGGCGCGGGTATCGTCGAGCAGGGCCTGGAACGTCGTCCCTTCGGCGCGAAGCCTTCGCAGCAGCGTGCTCCGGCTCATCTGAAGGCGCGCGCAGACATGCGCGAGCGTCGGCTCGCCGGTCGGCAACGCCTCCAGCAGCGCCGCGCGCACACGTTGCGCGACAGGCAGGCTCTTCGACACGATCAGCGCGTGGCTCTCGAGGTCGGCCTCCGTCGCGCGCCACAGGGCGGGATTGTCCGAGACGAAGGCGATGCGCGCATCGGAGCGCGCGTAGGCCAGCGACGGCGGGCCCTCGGTGGGCGTGAAGCCGAACACGTCGGCGAGATCCTCGCGCTCGGCCTGGGCCAGCGGCAGCGAGACGCCGCTCGGCGGAAACCGCCGCGTCGACAGCGCCATGGCGACGGCGTGAAGATAGACGATCTGAGGACTGCTGAACGACGCCGGGAGCTCGATATCGGAGGTGTCCGGCTCGACCCGCACCGACAGCGCCGCCTGCGTTTTCGTGATGGCGAAGCGCATCGGGCCGAACAGGCGCTTGTAGCGCGCCAGCCGGTCGAGACCGGTCTCGAAGTCCGGTGCGCTCGACATGGCGAAGAGGACGGGGATCGCCGGTCCCGACGCCATGCGCAGCCCGAGGAGACGCGTCGCGTCGGCGCGTCCAGACAGCGCCATCAGCGCCGTCCAGAGCCGCACATACTCCTGCGCCGACACCAGAAACCCGCTGTCGCCCGGCTTGCCCGGTCTGACCCCGGCGGCGTCCAGCACCCTGCGCCAGTCGAGCCCCAGCATGCCGCAGATCGGCCCGGAGAGGACGGCGGAGGTGTACGTCGGCGTGCGTTCGTGCCCCATGCCTACAGCTTCCATCGCGGCCGGGCCTGCGCCAAGCCCCGGCGCCGGCTGCTCGCATCCGCCAGGCGCGTTTGGTCTCATCTGCATGTCTCTGGAACATTCTGCATGTCGCTTCCGACCGATAGCGAGGCCATCTGCGACAGGGAGCAGGCGGCTTCGGGGGCGTGGCGATGGACTTGAAGAACAGGGTGATCCTCGTGACCGGCGGCGGCTCCGGGATCGGGCTCGAGCTGGCGCGGCAGCTGGGCGCGCATGGCAATCAGGTCGTCGTCTGCGGACGCGACTCCAGGAAGCTCGAAGCGGCGGTGAACGGCTCCGCGATCCGGGCGATACAGGGCGACGTGACCTCGGCGGCCGATCAGGCGCGCATCCTGTCGACGATCGAGCAGGAGCACGGTCGCCTCGACCTGCTGGTCAACAACGCCGGCGTCTTCAACGCCTATGATTTCGCCAGCGACCCGGACACGCTCGACCGCATCGAGACGGAGATCGCCATCAACGCGGCGGCGCCGCTGACGCTGACGCGCCGCGCGCTGCCGCTGCTGAAGAAGGCGAAGCGACCCGCCATACTTTTCGTCACGTCAGCCGCCGCCTATGTCGCGGTGCCGGGAACGCCGATCTACTCCGGGACCAAGGCGCTGCTGCACCATTGCGCGCAGACGCTGCGCGAGCAGCTCCGCCCGCACGGCGTCTCGGTCTTCGAGGTGCTGCCGCCCGTGGTCGACACCGAAATGGGCGCCGCGCTCAAATCGGGCGGCTTCCGCAAGATGAAGCCCGCCGACCTCGCCATGGAGATCATCGAGGGTCTGGGCGGGGACGAGTTCGAGATGCATCCTGGCCAGTCCCGTTCGATCCGTCGGATGAGCCGGCTGGCGCCGGCGTTCATGTTCCGCCAGTTCGCCAAGGCGTCTTTCCGGTGAGCGGGCGGCTGACCGGGCCTGATCGCTGTCCGGCGCCCAGGCCGGACGGGTCATTGCTTCCATCAGGGCGGAGCCATGATGATCGTGGGCGGGTCGCGGCGCCGCAGGCGGCGCGCGTCCGGTGCGATCGGGCGGCCAGCTTGAGGTCGGCGCTATGACCGTCGCCTCTGAAGCGAACGCCGCCGCCGCCCGACGGCTCCGCGTCCACGGGCTCACTGTCGCGTCCTCGGCCGCGTTCGCCGGCGCGAACCTCTTCATCGGACTGTCGATGGGCGGATACTGGCTGAGCCTCGACCCATCGGCATACGTGAGCCTCTTCTTCGGTCAGTGGCTCTGGTTTCTCGCCACGGTCATGCCCCTGCTGCTCCTGACGCTCTACGGCCTGATCGCGTCGGCGCGGCTGGACCGGCGCGACGAGGCCCTCCGCCCCTTCTGGCGTCGGGCCATGGCCTGCCTGATCGCAACCTGTCTGATCACGGTGGCGCTTCACATGCCGCTGAACCTCCGCCTCGGCGCGGCGACCTTCACGCCGCAGCAGGCGGCCGCATCGGGGATCTACCCGCTGCTCGCCGTGTTCGGCGCGACCGCGCCCGAGAGCGCCGCATTCACGCGCGCGCTCTGGCTGATCGGCCATGCGCCGCGGATGGCTCTGGCCGTCGCTGTCGCGGGCTTCGCCATGCAGGCGGCGTTCGCCGGGACCAGCCCTCGACAAGGTGGAAACCCGTGAACGCCCGCCTGAAGCTGACGATCGCGCTTCTGATGGGCGTCACGATCTTCCGGGCGCAGACCGTGCTCTTCCTGCCGGAGGTCGCGATGTTCGGCGGGCCGGCGCCTGACGCCTGGTTCGCGCCATGGCTCAGCGACGCGATCCTCGGCTTCATGCTGCCGGCGATGCTCTGGCTGTTCTGGACCCGACGCGGCGCGGCGCTCTGGGGCGCCCTTGTGACCTACAACGCGGTCGGCGCGTTCGACTATCTCACGGGACTGGCGACGCAATGGACCGCGCCGATGCCGGTGGAGATGGCTGCGCCGTCGACGGTGTTTCTCGGGATCGGCGTCTTCATGGTCTGCCAGCTCGTCGCGCTGCGGCTCCTCTTTCGAAGCGGCGTGATCCGGCACTTCACCGCATCGCCTGCGATGTCGGGCGCCTGATTTGGCGCAGATAATCATCCCCGGGGGTGCGAAACTGCGCATGTCGGGCTGGGTCCCGACATTCTCGCCGATGGGGTGGACGCCCCCACTGCCGCGGTTGTGCCAAGGTGCGAGGAGAAAGG
>CAYGUQ010000071.1:0-12208 GCA_964352995.1 uncultured Rhodobacterales bacterium | reverse complement strand
CGCAGGAGCGCCGCATCCCGCGGCAGTTCGGCGAGCCCGCCGGCGGCGCGGGCGCGCAGCCCGGCGGTCTCGCGTCCAACCTCGCCGAAGACGGCCGGCGGCTCGCGGCTCTCGGGCGTGTCCATCAGGCCGACCCGGGCGAAGACCCTGCCGATCCGCGGATCGCCGCTGAACCGCGAGAGCGCGGGGCTCACGATCAGGCCTGCGATGATCGGCGAAAGCCAGATCACGAGCTCCGGCTGCGCCGAGAGCACCGCCGTCAGCAGCGCGAAGCCGACCGCGCAGTGCAGCCCGTGCGCGGCCAGCGCCGCGCCGAGCGGAAGCGCCTTGCCGTCGCGCTCCTGCGTCGCCCAGCCGCTGTCGCGCCCGGCGAAGATCTCCGCGACATGGCGCGACTGCATCAGCATCGACACCGGCGCGGCGAGCGAGGACGCGACGATCTCCGCCGCGGCCCCCGCGACGACCCGCACGCCGCCGCCGAGCGCGCGCCGCCGTCGGCCGTCCGCCAGCGCCTCGACCAGGCCGAGCGCCTTCGGCAGCAGCAGCAGGGCGATGGAGCCGACGAAGAGCCGCTTCATCCGCTCGGCGTCGAACTGCGGCCAGTCGGGAAACAGCTGGAACGCGCTGGGGAAATACTCCGGCTCGCTCATGGTGGCCTGCGCCGTGAGCGCGAGGCCCACCGCCAGCATCGTCAGCCAGATCGGCGACATCAGGTAGGAGAGCACGCCGATGGCGAAATGCGCCCGGTTGGGCCAGCGCAGGCCGGCGGCGCCGATGACGGCGAGATGCTGCATGTTGCCCTGCGCCCAACGACGGTCGCGGACGGCCGAGGCCAGCAGCGAGGGCGGCGCGCCCTCCCAGCTGCCGCCGAGATCCACGTCCATCCGCACCGCCCAGCCCGCGCGCCGCATCAGCGCCGCCTCGACGAAGTCGTGGCTGAGGATATGGCCGCCGAAGGGCTTGCGCCCCTCCAGCACCGGCAGGCTGGCGCTTTCGGCGAAGGCGCGCACGCGGATCATCGCGTTATGGCCCCAGTAGTTGCCGTCCTCGCCCTGCCAGGCCGAGACGCCGCGCGCCACCACCGGCCCGTAGACCGCCCCGGCGAACTGCTGGAGGCGGGCGAAGGGCGTCGCGCCGCCGGCGAGTTGCGGCACGCTCTGCAGCAGGCCGAGCCCGGGGTCGGCCTGCATCCGCCGCGCCATCTCCACCACCGTCTCCGGCGCCATGACGCTGTCGGCGTCGAGCACGAGCATGAAGTCGTAGCGTCCGCCCCAGCGCGTCACGAAGTCGAGCACGTTGCCCGCCTTGCGCCCTACATTGCGCTCGCGCCGCCGGTACCAGACGGGCGCGGCCCCGCCGAGGCGCTCGCGCAGCGCGGCGAACGCCGTCGTCTCGCGCACCCAGGCGTCGGCGTCGCGCGTGTCGGAGAGGATGAACACCTCGAAATCCGCGTCCGGCGCGAGCCGCCTCGCGCCCAGCGCCATGGCCGCCAGCGCCCCGAAGCTCGCCGCCGCATCCTCGTTGTAGACCGGCATCACGATCGCCGTGCGGCTGGTCAGCGCGGCCGGCTTCGGGCGCGGGGCAGGGTTCGCGAACAGCAGCCCCGCAAAGGCGGAGCACGCGGAGAAGGCGATCCACCCGAAGGTGGCGACGAACAGCAGGATCAGCGCCGCCTGCGGCAGCCCGACGCTCTCGGGGTCGAACACCCGCCACATCTGGTAGGCGCCGATCGCCGTCAGCACCGCAGCGCCGCCGAAGGAGGTCACGCGCGCGGCGCGGACCAGCCGCGGCGTGTCGTCGAAGCGCACCGCAGGCGCCGCGCGCAGGGACTGCTCGGGCGCTGCGAGCGGCGTCTCCGGCGGCGTCGCCCCCGGCTCGCCGCGGCTGTCGGGGCCGCCGAAGTCCGCCGGCCTCGCTTCAGACGGGGTCATGCCGCGCTCCAGCGGTAGAGCCAGGTCTCGGAGGCCGGCGTCTCGTCCGGCGCCAGAAGCTGCAGCCGGAACTCGATCTCGCCGTCGCCCGGCGGGGCGACGGTCATCGCGGCGCGGACGCGCATCTCCGTCGGCAGCCGCGACAGGGTGACGCCCTCGATCAGCCCCCGGCTCGCCTCCGCGCGCGGCCTGAGATCGTCGAGCGCGCGTTCGCCGAGATCGAAGTCGACCACGACCGTCAGCTTGTCCGGCGCGTTGACGGCGGCGCCGATGCGCGTCGAGACCACCCGCGCCAGCGGCGCGGAGTCGGCGACCTGCCCGGTCCAGACGAGGCGATAGTCGATGCGCCGCTCGCTCCCGGCCTCCATCGGGGCGTCCGGCCGCCAGAAGGCGACCACGTTGTCGTTGAACTCGTTGGGCGTCGGTATCTCCACGAGGCGCACGCCGCCGCGACCCCATTCGCCGCTCGGCTTGATCCAGGCGCTCGGGCGCAGGTCGTAGCGCGCCTCGGCGTCCTGATAATGCGCGAAGTCGCGATCCCGCTGAACGAGGCCGAAGCCGCGCGGGTTCTCGTCCACGAAGGTCGACAGCTGGAGCGCGGCCGGATTGGAGAGCGGACGCCAGACGCGCTCGCCCGACCCGGTGATCATCCGCAGCCCCTCGCTGTCATGGACGGCGTCGCGGAAGTCCGACGCGCGGCGACGGTCCTTGGGCCCGAAGAAGTACATCGAGGTGAGCGGCGCCAGCCCGTACTCGGTCAACGTCTCCCGCGGGAAAAGCACCGAGCGCACGTCCATCGTCGTCTCCGCGCCCGGCCGCACGACGAACTCGTAGGCGCCCGCGACCGAACGGCTGTCGAGCAGCGCATGCACCGTGACGGCCGAGGCGTCGGGGTCGGGCCGGTGCAGCCAGAATTGCGTGAAGCTCGGAAACTCCTCGCCTTCCGGCGCCCCGGTCCGGATCGCCAGCGCCCGCGCCGAGAGCCCGTAGATCTGGTCCCGCGCGACGGCCCGGAAGTAGGTTGCGCCCTGGAAGACGGCGATCTCGTCCTGCGACTCCGGCCGGTTGAGCGGATAGCGCAGCCGGAAGCCGGTCCACGCCAGCCCCGCCATCGCCTGCGGGTCGGGCGCGACGGCGCCGAAATAGGCCTCGCCGAAGGTCAGCGCCGATACGTCGAAGTCGAGCGGGCGGCTGACGCCGTCCTCCACGACGAAGATCTTCACCGGCTGGGTGTAGATCGAGCCCGGCGGCAGCAGGTCTGCGGTGAAGCCGCGCTGCTCGCCCACCCAGAGGCCCCGCTCGGCGCGGAAGCGGATGGCCCGGTAGGCGTCGTAGCTCAGATCGCGAAAGGGCGCCGCGAGCGTCTGGGTCGGCTCCTGATAGGGGCTCGCCGCAGAGCGGCGCGCCAACCTGACGACGCCCTCGAAGTCCGCCGGCGGGCTCTCCGCGGCCTTGTCCTGCGCCATGACGCCTGAGGCCGCCGCGGCCGCCGCGGCCGTCGCAAGGAAATCGCGCCGCCGCAGGCTCAGGCCCGACGACGGCTGGGAAGACGGTCCCGACGAGGGCCCTGACGCTGACGCGGGCCCGAACCTGTCAGTCACGGCGATGCTCATCCCTCGCGCACCGCGCGATGGTCGGCGAGCATCGTCCAGGTCTCGGTGAGCGCGTCTCCGCCCCGGCCGAGATAGGCGCGCAGCTCGACCGGGCGCTCCGCGGCGCCGTCGAGGTCGAAGATCAGCCGCCAGCCCGTCGCGCCGACGACCGCGTGCGCATAGGCGTTGATCACCCGGCCGCCCTGCGCCTCGATATGCGGCTCCACCCCGTCCTCGAGACCGTCGAGCGCGCCGCCCTCGAACTCGATGACGTATTTGCGCACGCCCTGCGGCCTGGGCTGGCCCGGCACGCCGCCCCAGCCGACATGGGTGCCGCGGACCCGGCCGAGGCCCTCGGGCGCGGGATCGCGCGCGCGCCACTGCAGGTCGTAGTCGAACGAGAGCGCGTCGCCTGCGGCGGGCGCGCGCGTCGGCGTCCAGTAGGCGACGATGTTGTCGAAGATCTCGTCGTCGGTGGGGATTTCGACGAGCTGGACGGCGCCGCCGCCCCAGTTCCCGCGCGGCTCGATCCAGACCGAAGGCCTGCGGTGATAGAACACGCCGTCGTCGAGGTAGTTCTCGAAGCTCCGGTCGCGCTGGATCAGCCCGAAGCCGCGCGGGTTCTCGTCCACGAAGCTGACGGTCGAGGTGAGCGCGGGGTTGCGCAGGGGCCGCCAGAGCCGCTCGCCAGAGCCGGTCCAGAGCGCCAGGCCGTCGCTGTCGTGCACCTCGGGTCGCCAGTCCGGCGAGGAGGGGCGGTTCGTCTCGGAATACCAGTACATCGAGGTCAGCGGGGCCACGCCGAGCCGCTCCACCCCCTCCCGGAAGAAAAGGCGCGCGTCGACGGAACAGCGCTGGCCGTAGCCGGCGTCGCGGGTCGCGCCGATGCGATAGGCCCCGGAGACGCTGGGGCTGTCGAGCAGCGCGTAGATCGTCAGGTCCTCGCCCTCGCGCTCGCCCGCCGCGAGCCAGAAGGCGCTGAAGCGGGGGAACTCCTCCGGTCGCGCCAGACCGGTGTCGACGGCGAGGCCGCGGGCGGAGATGCCGTACTGCGTCTCGGGCCCGTCGCAGCGGAAATACGAGGCCCCGAGAAACGAGATCCAGTCGGGCTTGAGCCCCGGCCGCATCACGCGAAGGCCCGCGAAGCCCGAGTCCTCGCCCATCCGCCGCGCCGGGCTGTCGGCGGGCATGTCGAACATCGCGGGGTCGTAGCGCAGGCGGCGCGCCGTCCCGCCCTCCACGACGTGCACCGCGACGGGCTCGCGCGCATAGCGGCCGAGATGGAAGAACTGAGCGTCGACGCCGGGCGCCAGACCGACCGAGGCGTCGTCACGGAACCGGATGCGCCAGTGCGCGTCGTAGTCGATGCTGTCCAGCACGGCCGGCGACGGCGTCGCCGTCGGCTCGAACGCCGCGCGCGAAGCGGCGCGGGCCCGTTCGACCAGCGCGTCGAATGAAAACGGCGTGGCGGGACCGAAATCAGCCGCCGCGAGGCCCCTGGGGAAAGCCGCGGCGAGCGCCACGGCGCTAAAAATCAGTTGTCGGCGATCCATGGTCAACTTTCTTGCGACTCGCTGCTTTGTTGGGCCCGATTTGCGCGCTGTTATAGGGTCTTTAACGAACCAGGCGAAGACTGGTTCCACGTAGAAAATCAATGCGGCGCGGTGACTGCGAAGGCGCGGCTGGAATGTGGCGGCGAAGCCACTGAGCGCAAGGGCGGGTTGCGTCTCGCGTAAAATTTGTCAGGAATTAGGCAAGAATGGTGTAAATAGGGCGTCATGATGAAGGGTTATCGTCTCCGCGTCCCGGCGAGCCGGGTCGCCGCGAAGGACCGGGCGCCGCGCCGATGACGCGCAGGCGGCCTGACGCGCGGCGGCCGGCCGACACGCGCGATCTGGCGAGCTTCTGGGGCGTTTCGACCGCCTACTGGCGGTCGGACAGATGGCGCGAGGCTTGGAGCCTCTCCATCGCAGTCTTCCTGATCACCACGTTTCTCAGCAAGGCCAGCGTCTGGGCCGCCACCGCGAGCGCGGATTTTCTCAGCGCCATCGCGCGGTTCCACGAACCCGGACCCGGTTTCGACGCGACCGAGACGCTCGCCGGCGCCGCCCTGCTTTTCGCCGCCGTGCATCTGGGGCGGGCGGGCTTCATCGCGACGCGCCATTTCTTCGCCGCCACCCTGCATCGGCGCGCCCGCGCGTGGCTTGCGGGGCGCTTCGACGCCGCCCTGCTCGCCGACGAGCGCATCGCCTTCGACCTGATGAGCGACCGGACGGAGGGCGGCGCGGCGCGGCTGCCGGACGCGATCGACCAGCGCGTCGACGAATGCACCCTCGGCCTCTACAGCGGCCTCATCGGGCTGGCGATGGGGCTGTGGGGCGCGGTCGCGTCGATCTACTTCATCTCCATCGCGCTGCTCGAACGCGCGGCGCCGGCGCCCTTTCTCGACCGCTGGGCGCTCTCCTTCGCGGACTGGACGCGCGCGCATTTCGGCGTCGCGGTCGATCTGGCGCCTGGCGACAACGGCTCGCTGGTGCTGATCGCGCTCGTCGTCTGCGTCTACGTGCCCGCCTCGACATGGCTCGCCTGGCTCATCGGGCGGCTGCTGGAGCGCCAGACCGTCGAGCGCCAGCGGCGCGACGGCGCGTGGCGCGGCGAACTCGGCGCCATGCTCGGCCGCGTCTCGCAGCTCGCCGCCTCGC
Source organism: uncultured Rhodobacterales bacterium (assembly GCA_964352995.1). Taxonomy (GTDB): domain Bacteria; phylum Pseudomonadota; class Alphaproteobacteria; order Rhodobacterales; family Rhodobacteraceae; genus Rubrimonas. Next base: position 5,983 of record CAYGUQ010000071.1, on the reverse strand, counting down.
GGGGCGAGCGCGTGCAGGCGCAGGTCAACGCGGGTCTCTACGCGCGGCTCGATCGCGCCTGGGGGCGACAGAACCTCACCCAGGCGGCGATGATGGCGTTCACGGACGCCTACGGCTTCCTGTCGCGCCGCCTCGTCTCCTGGGCCCCGGCGCTCCCCGCCTTCATGAGCGGCTCGATGAGCTTCCGCACCTACGCCGCGAGTTCGGAGCTGACGGCGGAGCTGATCAACGACGTCTCGTGGTTCATCCAGGTCATGCCGGCCATCGCAACGCTGAAGGCCAACGCCGGCCGGCTGACGGAGCTGGCGCAGGCGGTGGAGCGGGTGCGCGAGCGCGACGCGTTCTACGGCGAGACCGGCGTGGCGAGACTGCGGCGCGAGCGGCGGCCCGGCGACGACCTGCTCTCGCTGGAGGGGCTGCGGCTCTACCACCGCGGCCACGACGCGACGCCGTTCCTGCGCGCGCAGGCCGTTGCGCTCTCGCCCGGCGACTGGGCCGTGATCGAAGGGCGCAACGGCTGCGGCAAGAGCTCGCTGCTCAAGGCCGTCGCGGGCCTCTGGCCCCATGGCGAGGGCGTCGTCGCGCTGCCGGAGCGCGCGCGGCTCTTCTTCGCGGGCCAGACGCCGGACCTGCCCGACCGGCTCAGCCTCAAGGCGCTGGCGACCTATCCCGAGCCCGAGACGGCGTTCGGCGACCTGCAGGTCGCCGCCGCGCTCGGCGAGGCGGGGCTCGGCCACTTCGCCGGCGCGCTCGGCGCGGCGCTGCATCAGGGGCGGCGGTGGAGCGAGGTCCTGTCAGGCGGGCAGAAGCAGCGGCTGGTGCTGGCGCGCATCCTGCTGCACCGGCCCGACGTGCTGCTGCTCGACGAAGCGACCTCGGCGATGGACCCCGCCGCGGTTTCGCATTTCCACCAGACGCTGCTCGCGGCGATCCCCCGCGCCATCGTCCTCAGCGTGCACCATGGCGAAAGGCCCCCGCGGGGCCATGACGGCGCCCCGTTCTATGGCGTAAGGATCGCGGTGGAGCATGGCGCGGCGCGCATGACGCGCCTCGCCCTCCCGCGTGCGGGAGCCATCGCCGCGGAGTGACCGCAACCGACCGTCTGGAGCCCCCGGCGTGACCGCTGATCCTGCAAGCCTGCTCGCGGCGATGACCGTCGAGGAGAAAATCGGCCAACTCAACCTGCTGCCGGCCGGCGAAGGCATGGCCACCGGGGCCGGCGGCGCGACGCCGCTCGCCGAGCGCCTGGACGCCGGTCTCGTGGGGGCCGTCTTCGGCGTGAAGTCGCGCGAGAGCGCGCGCGCGATGCAGGAGCGCGCGCTGGCGGGGTCTCGCTTCGGCGCGCCGCTCTACTTCGCGGAGGACGTCATCCACGGCCACCGCACGGTGTTTCCGCTGCCGATCGCGCTCGCCTGCTCGTGGGACATGGCGCTGATCGAGGAGACCGCCGCATTCGCGGCGCGCGAGGCCGCCGAGGACGGCGTGCATCAGGTCTACGCCCCGATGGTCGACGTCTCGCGCGACCCGCGCTGGGGCCGCGTCGCCGAGAGCCCGGGCGAGGACCCGACGCTCGCCGCGCTCTACGCCGCCGCCTGCGTGCGCGGGCTGCAGGGCGGAGACGTCGCCGCCGAGGGGCGCGTCGCCGCCTGCCTCAAGCACTTCATCGCCTACGGCGCTCCGCAGAGCGGGCGCGACTACGACAATGCGAGCCTTGGCTGGGCGGAGCTCTTCGAGGTCCACGCGCCCCCGTTCCGGGCCGGCGTCGAGGCGGGCGCGGCGAGCGCGATGGTCGCCTTCAACGCGGTGAACCGCCTGCCGATGCACGCCCATGCGCCGCTGGTGGAGGGCTGGCTGAGGGGGCGGCTCGGCTTCGACGGCCTGGTCGTCTCCGACTACACCGGCGTGCGCGAACTGCAGGCCCATGGGCTCGGCGACCGCGCCGCGACCGTCGCCCTCGCGCTGCACGCCGGCGTGGACATGGACATGGTGGGCGAGGACTACCTCGCCGCCCTGCCGGCGCTGGCGCGCGACGGGATCGACTGCGCCGAGAGCGGCGTGCGGTTCACGGCGGCGGGGATCGTCGCGCTGATCGACCGCGCCTGCCTGCGGGTGCTGCGCTTCAAGCAGCGCCTCGGCCTGTTCGCGGACCCCTTCCGCCACCTGCGCGGCGACGGGCCGCCTCGCGCCCCCTCCGCGGCCGGCCGCGCGCTGGCGCGCCGGGCCGCCGCGGCCTCGACGGTGCTGCTGAAGAACGACGGCGTCCTGCCGCTCAGATCCGGCCCGCTGACCGTCGCGCTGGTCGGGCCGCTGGCGGACGACCGCGCCAACCTCATCGGCACATGGTCCGTGGCCGGCGACGCCGCGCAGGTGCGCACCCTGCGCGAAGGGCTGGAGGGGCGCGCGGGGCTGCGGCTGATATGCGCGCCGGGCGCGAACCTCGTAGACGAGCCGTGGCTGGTCGACCGCCTCAACTGCCACGGCCCGACCGTGCGGCCCGACCCGCGGCCGGAGGCGGAGATGATCGCCGAGGCCGTCGCCGCGGCGGGCCGGGCCGACATCGTTATCGCCGCCGTCGGCGAGGCCAAGGAGCATGCGGGCGAGGCGTCAAGCCGCCTCTCGCCCGATCTTCCCGCGCCGCAACGGCGGCTGATCGCGGCGCTCGCGGAGACCGGCCGCCCGCTGGTCGTCGCGGTCTGCGCGGGGCGCCCGCTCGCGCTCGGCGAGGTCGCCGAGGCCGCCAACGCGCTCGTCATGGCGTGGCATGGCGGCGTCGAGGCCGGGCCGGGGCTCGCCGACGTCCTGACCGGCGCGGCGGAGCCCTCGGCGCGCCTCGCCGCCGCGCTGCCGGCCCATCCCGGCCAGACGCCGCTGAGCCACGCCGCGGAGCCGACCGGGCGGCCCAACCCGGGCCGCTTCCAGAAGTTCCTCACCGGCTGGCTCGACCTGCCGGACGGGCCGAGCCAGACCGGCGGCCTCTATCCCTTCGGCTTCGGGCTCGCCTACACGACCTTTCGCCACGGCGCGCCCGAAGCCGACCGCCGCGAAGGCCGCGGCGAGGCCGACCGCCTCTCGGTCTGGATCGACGTCTCGAACGCGGGCGGCCGGCCGGGCGTGGAGACCGTGCAGCTCTACCTCTCCGACCCCGTCGCCCGCTCCACCCGCCCAGCCCGCGCGCTGAAGGCGTTCCGCAGGCTGGCGCTGGGCCCGGGCGAGACCGGGCGCGCGAACTTCGAGATCGACGTGGAGATGCTCCGATACCCGCTCGCGGACGGCCCCGACGACGAGCGCCGAGTGTGGGATCCCGGCCGCTTCACGCTCTGGCTCGGGCCAAACAGCCGCGACGCGCAGGCCCTGGAGATCGCATGGCGCGCCTGATCCGCGGTCTGCCCGACGACGCGCTGCGCGACCGCGTCCAGCAGGCGACGCTGCTCTACTTCACCGACTTCGCCCACCCCGCCAGCGGCATGGCGCGCGAGCGCAGCGGCGGCGCGCTGGGCTACGACGTGGACGACACGGTGTGCGCCGCCGGCACCGGCTTCGGCGTCATGGCGCTGCTCGCGGCGGCGGAGCGCGGCTGGCTGAGCCGCCGGGACGCCGCCGACCGCGTCGCGCGCATCGCCGGCTTTCTCGCCCGCGCCGACCGATTCAACGGCGTCTGGCCGCATTTCTGGAGCGGCGCGACCGGCCGCGCGATCGCGGTGTTCGACGGCGACGACGGCGGCGACCTTGTCGAGACGGCCTTCCTCGCCATGGGCCTGCTTTGCGCCGCAGGCTTCTTCGCCGCCGACGAGCCGGAGCTGTCGGAGGCGCTGGAGACCCTCGTCGCCGACGTCGACTGGGCCGCCCATCAGCGAGAGGACGGCGCGCTGATGTGGCACCGCAGCCCGAACCGGCCGTGGGCGCCGACGAGCCTTCCGATCCGGGGCTGGAACGAGGCGCTGGTCGTCTTCGTGCTGGCGTCGGGGTCGGCGCGGCATCCGGTCTCGCCGGACGCCTATCACCGTTTCTGGGCGCAGGCCGAAGCCTTCCGCAACGGCCGCGCCTATGGCGGCGAGACGCTGCCTCTCGGGCCGGACTGGGGCGGGCCGCTCTTCATGTCGCAGTACTCGTTCCTCGGGCTCGACCCGCGGGGCCTGCGCGACCGCTACGCCGACTACGGCGCCCAGGCCCGCGCCCATGCGCTCGTCAACCGCGCCCACTGCCTCGCCAATCCGCACGGCCACCCCGGCTACGGCCCCGACTGCTGGGGGCTCACGGCGAGCGACGACCCCACGGGCTACGTCGCGCACAATCCGCTGGAGGACACCGGCGTCATCACGCCGACCGCCGCCCTCGGCTCCTTTCCCTTCGTCCCCGAGCACGCGCAGCGCGTGCTGCGCCATCTCCATGACGGGCTCGGCGAGCGGCTCTGGGGCGAGGCGGGCTTCGTGGACGCCTTCAGCCTCGCCGAGGACTGGACCGCCGGGAGCCGTCTCGCCATCGATCAGGGGCCGATCGTGGTCGCGCTGGAGAACTGGCGCTCCGGCCTGCTCTGGCGGCTGTTCATGGCGCGCCCCGAAGTGCGGGCGGGCCTCAGGGCGCTGGGCTTCGAGACGCCCTACGCCCTGACCGCCTGAGCGGCGTCGCGCGCCTCGGCGGCGGCGAGGAAGGCCGCGGCGGACCATGTGAGCTGGCGGCACGAGACCGGCTCACCGGTCTCGCGATGCAGCTGCTCGGGAAAGCCCTCCGCCGGCATGACCTCGCGCAGCCGCGCCATGATCGCGTCCCCCGCCGCGATCTCGCCGCGCCGAAAGCGCAGCGCCGCCAGCGCCAGCGTCGTCGGCAGCCACGGGTTGCCGCCGAAGAAGGCGTCGCCTGGCCAGCGGCCGATGAGCGCCGCGACCGCGCCGCGATTGACCGGGTAGAGCGCGGCGAAGCGCGCCGCGAGCGCGTCGGCCGCGCGCCCCGCCCGCGCCCCGGTCGCGGCGAAGGGGCCGTCGGCGCGGTCGGCCTCCGCCACCGCCACGATCACGGCCGCGTCGAGATCGTCCGCGCCGCCGCCGAGATGGGAGCGCCAGCAGCCGGCGGCCTCGTCCCACGCCTGCTCGACCAGCGCGGCGACGCGCGCCGCGGCCGCTTCAGCCGCCCGCGAGGCGGCTTCGTCGCGCAGCCATGCCGCGCCCAGCGTCAGCGCGTCCCACTGCGCGATCATCGTGAAGACGTCGCGCCGCGCCGGCGCCTCCTCCCACGGCCCGATACAGGGCGCGCCAGCGTTGTCGACGGTGAAGGCGAGGTCGCGGGCCGCGAGCGCCGCGACCTCGTCGCTCGCCAGCGACGGATCGGCCGCCATCGCCGCCAGACAGGCCGCGGCGCGTATCGCAGGGCCGTCGAACTGCGGGCGCGACCAGTTCTCGAGGTCGTGGCCGCCGTCGGCGCCGCAGCGCGGCTCGGCGAGCAGCGCCGCGCCGCTCAGGGCCGCGAGTTCAGCGTCGGGGCGCAGGTGGCGCAGGGCCTCCGGCCGGGTCGTCGGGCGCAGCGGATTGGCGGCCAGCGTCGGCCTGTCGGGATCGGTGGTCGCCAGACTGAAGCGCACGATCTCGGCGAAGCATTCCCGCCAGTCGCGCGCCGCCTTCGGCTCGGCGCCGGCGATCAGCCCCGGCAGACGGCGCATCGCCACCGCGGCGTCGCGAGGCCAGTGATAAAAATAGTCGGGCTCCGGGTCCCAGCGCGAGGGCAGGACCGACGCGAGCACCGACCCTCTGGCCGGCCGCATGGTCTGGCCGAATTCCTCGCGGCGATGCGTCAGATGCGTCGCCGAGATCGCCGCGCGCATCGCCTGCGCCGCCTCGGCGCGCCGCGCGGCGATCCATGCGTCGAGACCGCTCATGCGCCGAGCGCCGCCAGCGCGACGTCGAGCGCGCGGTCGACTTCGGCCCCCTCGGGGCAGTGATGCAGACCCGGCAGCGCGGCGAAGAAGCGCGGCGCGGCCGCCGCATCGAAGAAG
>CAYGUQ010000070.1:0-12243 GCA_964352995.1 uncultured Rhodobacterales bacterium | reverse complement strand
AAGGATGTGTCACGAACGGCATGAATAGCGTGCCGGCGAGCAGGCCGACGGCGAGCGATGCGAGCGCGCGCTCTCCGCCGAGATCGAGGCGGCCGGCGCCGAACTCGTCTGCCTTGCGGGTTTCATGCGGCTGCTGACGCCGTGGTTCACCGCGCGATGGCGCGACAGGCTGCTCAACATCCACCCTGCGCTCCTGCCGAGCTACCGCGGGCTGGACACCCACGCCCGGGCGCTCGCCGACGGCGTGGCGATTCACGGCTGCACCGTCCATCTGGTGCGCGACGCGACCGATACGGGGCCGATTCTCGGCCAGGCCGCGACGCCGGTGCTCGCGGGCGAGGACGCAGCGCGCCTCGCCGCGCGCGTGCTGGCGCTGGAGCACCGCCTCTACCCCGCCGCGCTCGCCGCCTACGCCGACGGGCGGCTGCGCGCCGCGGGCGAGCGCGTCGAGGGCCAGCCCATCGCGCTCTGGGGCGGTTGAGGGCCTCGGCGCGGGCCGATGCGGCGTCGCGCCCCGCCGCGCCCGATCCGGCGCGCTTGACGCAATGCGGCGCCCTGCTTAGACGTGACCGCGCGCCAAGGGGGCTCGCTTCCCGCGCGCGGGTGACGGAGGCCGATGGCGGACATGGCTCCTGACGCGCGCGAAGACGAGCTTGCAGCCCTCGATGCGCGGATCGCCGCGTTGCGCGACGCGCGCAAGCCGAAGCGCAGCGCAGGGGCGGACAAGTTCAACGCCGCGTCGCTGGCGTGGCGGATGGTGACGGAGCTGGTGGTCGGCGTGCTTCTGGGCGCCGGGATCGGCTGGGGGATCGACAGCGCGATCGGCACGCTTCCGGCGTTCCTGCTGATCTTCACGCTGCTGGGTTTCGCGGCGGGCGTGCGCGTGATGATGCGCTCCGCCGACGAGTTGCGACGGCGCGACGCCGCGTCTGCGCGGGACGACGCGCCCTCGGGGCGATGAACGGAAAACGCGCCGGACGGGCGCGGGACGAGAGGGGCTGAGCGGTGGCGACAGGCGCAAGCGGCGAGATGCACATCGACCCGATGGAGCAGTTTCTGGTCAAGCCGCTCTTCGGCGGCGAGATGAGCCTGTTCACCATCACCAACGCGACGCTCTGGATGGCCATCGTCGTCGCGGTGATCGCGCTTCTGCTGCTCGGCGGCTCCAACGGGCGCGGCCACGTGCCGACGCGGCTCCAGTCCGTCGGCGAGCTGATGTACGGCTTCGTGCGGCAGATGGTGACGGACATCGCGGGCGAGGAGGGGATGAAGTACTTCCCCTACATCTTCACGCTGTTCCTGTTCATCCTGTTCTCGAACCTGCTCGGCATGGTGCCGTATTCCTTCACGGTCACGAGCCACATCGCCGTGACCGGGGTGCTTGCGCTGATGGTCTTCGTCACCGTGACCGCGATCGGCTTCATCAAGCACGGCACGCATTTCTTCGGCTTCTTCTGGCCGAAGGACGCGCCGGGGCCGCTGCGCCCGGTTCTGATGGTCATCGAGCTGATCTCCTACTTCGTGCGGCCGATCAGCCACTCGATCCGGCTTGGCGCCAACATGCTGGCCGGCCATGCCGTTCTCAAGGTGTTCGCCGGCTTCGTCGGCGCGCTCGGCGTGTTCGGCGTGGTGCCGATCGCCGCGATGGTCGGTCTGACGGCGTTCGAGTTCCTCGTCGCCGCGATCCAGGCCTACGTCTTCGCCATCCTCACCTGCGTCTACCTCAACGACGCGCTGCACATGCACTGAGCGGCCCCGGATCGCATCCGGACCGTTCGGCCGCATCGACAACGATCAACCGCAAGGAGCCTCCCATGGAACTCGAAGCCGCAGCCGCCCTGGGCAAGTACATCGGCGCCGGTCTGGCCTGTCTCGCGATGGCGGGAGCCGGCATCGGCGTCGGCCACGTCGCCGGCAACTTCCTCGCCGGCGCGCTGCGCAACCCGGCCGCCGCCAAGGAGCAGACCGCCACGCTCTTCATCGGCATGGCCTTCGCGGAAGCCCTCGGCATCTTCGGCCTCGTGGTCGCGATGCTGCTGCTGTTCGCGGTCTGATCCAGGACCCTCGCAGACCTGCGTCGCCGCGCGCCGCGCGCGGCGACGCCTCCCATACACTGCCCCTGACCCTGCCGGTCCGGGCCGCGCCCGCCCGGCGCGCCTGAGGCGACACGCCCGGAGAGAGACATGGCCGAGCCAGCCCATGGCGGAGAGAACGGCGCCGAAGCGATCGGCATGCCGCAGCTCGATTTCACCACCTTTCCCAGCCAGATCTTCTGGCTGCTGGTCGCGCTCACGGCGCTCTACTTCATCCTGACGAAGCTCGCTCTGCCGCGCATCGTCGGCGCCATCGAGGAGCGGCACGACGCGATCGAGGACGACCTCGACCGCGCCGGAGAGTTCCGCCGCCGCGCCGAGCAGGCCGAGGCCGCCTACGACAAGGCGCTCGCCGAAGCCAAGGCCAAGGCGCAGGAGATCGCGAACCAGACCCGCGCCGAAGCGAAGGCCGAGCTCGACAAGGCCATCGCCAAGGCCGACGCCGAGATCGCCGCCCGCACCGCCGAAAGCGAGAAGCGCATCGGCGAGATCCGCGACGGGGCCATGGCGAGCGTCGAGGCGGTCGCCGCCGCGACGGCCCAGGCGATCGTCGAGAGCTTCATCCCCGGCGAGACGACGGACGCCGACGCGCGCGCCGCAGTCTCAGCCCGGCTCAACGGCTGAGGGCCCGACAGATGGCGATTCTCTACGACACCTATTTCGTCGTCGCTCTCAGCTTCGTCCTGTTTCTCGGGATCCTGTGGCGCTACGACGTGCACGGCATGGCGCTGCGCGCGCTCGACGCCCGCGCCGACCGCATCCGCGGCGAGCTGGAGGACGCCAAGCGCCTCCGTGAGGAGGCTCAGGCGCTGCTGGCGAGCTACGAGCGCCGCCAGAAGGAAGTCGCGGCCACAGCCGAGGACATCGTGGCCCGCGCGAAGGAGGAGGCGAAGTTCGCCGCCGAGCAGGCCAGGACCGACCTCCAGAACGCGGTCGACCGTCGTCTGCGCGCCGCGACCGACCAGATCGCAGCCGCCGAGGGCGCCGCGATGCGCGAGGTCAAGGACAGGGCGGTGGCCGTCGCCATCGCCGCCGCCGAGGACGTGCTGCGCGGCCGCATGACGCCGGAGGCCTCCGCCGCGCGCATCGACGCCTCGATCAAGGACGTCGCGGCCCGTCTCAACTGACCGGCTCCGGCGCCGCCGTGCGGTGCGCGGCCAAGCATATGAAGGCCGGAGCGGCGCGTCCGCTCCGGCCTTCTTCGTTTTGAGGGCCCCAGGCGGCGCTTGCGGCGTCAGGCGCCCAACAGTGCGGACTTCGGCAGCATCGCGTGCACGCCCTTGTGCTGGTTGACGAGCTGGGTCACGCGCAGGTCGCAGGCGAGGCTGCACAGGCGGTAGGCGTCCTCCCGCCGAAGGCCGGTCTCGGCGACGATGCGGGCGATCATGTCGCGCAGGGCGGTCTCCGCCGCGCGATCGAGATCGGGGTCGAAGCCGAGCGTGATCAGATGCGTGGGCGTCTCGGCCCAAGGCCGCTCGGGCGCGGCGCCCTTTTCGACCGTCAGCCGGAAGCGCCCGCGAAGGCCGCATTCCACGGCCGTCACGCACACCTCGCCGTCGCCCTGCAGAGCATGCCCGTCGCCGGCGAGGAAAAGCGCGCCTTCCGCCAGCACCGGCAGCACCAGCGTAGTCCCGGCCACAAGCTCCTTGCAGTCGATGTTGCCGCCGAAGCGGCGCGGCGCGACGGAGCTCTGCGCGCCCCACACAGGCGGGGGAGCGACGCCCATCACCCCGAAGAACGGCGCGCAGGGCAGCTCCAGCCCCCAGGGCAGCCGGGCGACGCCGCGCGCGCGGTCGAGCGCGATGTGGGCGAGGTCGGGCTCGGGGAAGTCGTCGGGCAGCGTCCCCGCCAGCGGGCGAATGAGGTTGTAGCCCCAGTCCTCGCTGAGCTCGACCGAGAGGATCTCGACGCGCAGGGCGTCGCCCGGCCGCGCGCCGCGCACTGCGACCGGGCCGGTCAGGATATGCGGGCCGAGATGCGGCTTCAGCGCGGCGTGGATCGCCTCGAGCGCCGGATCGACCGGCGCGAAACCCGCGGGCGGCACATGCGCCGGCGCGCCGCTCACCGAGCGCAGGGTCACGACGTCGCCGCTGTCCACCGTCAGGGCCGGGGCGCTCTCGCTGTCGAGATAGCCCCAGCAGACGGTTTCCGGCGACGGTTCGAGAACGTGCTCGGCCATCAGGCGAGCTCGAAGCGGATCGGCTGCGCGCCCTTCCAGAGCGTCATCTCGCCCAGCGCGCGCAGGTTCTCCATCCCCGACGTCAGCGTGATGAAGTGGTTGCCGGCGAGCTGGCCCATCTTGGAGGAGAAGTCCACGCCGCCATAGGCCAGCAGGATCTCCGTCTCGCTGATGCCGCCGGGGTAGAGGATAACATGGCCCGGCGCCGGGTGGCTGGTGTGGTTCTCGTAGCCGACGCCGAAGTCGTGCTCCCCAAGGGGCACCCAGACGCCTTCGCCGCTCCAGCGCACATGGACGATCTGGCTGACGAAGGGCATCGCGGCCTTGAAGGCGGCGGTCGTCTTCGGCGCGGCGGCCTCGAAGACTGCGCCGAAGACGAAGGGGCCGGCGTGGATGGCGAGGTCGGTCATTCTGGGTCCTTCCCGGTGGCGTCGTAGAGGATGGCGCAGGGTCCGCCGCCGTCCGGCCCCTGGTGCTCGGCTCCGCCGGAGACGAAGAGCGCGGCGCAGCCGATCTGGCCGGCGAGCGCGCCGGCGGCGAAGGCGCGGGCGTGGCGGGTGGCGGAGACGTCGCTGTCGTCGAGCATGGTATGCCGCCAGCCGCGCACGACGCCAGAGCGCGGCGCCTCCGCCTTGGCGAGCACGGCGAGAACGCGGGCGGCCTCGGCGGGCGGAAGCTGGCCGTCGAAGCGCGCGCCGAGCCGGCGCAGGGCGGCGCGGACGGGGTCGATGTCGAGCCCGTCGGCCATCACGGCGTGGTCGATGCGCAGCGGGCCGGTCCAGTCCGGCGAGCGCCCCATGACGACGATCTCCATGCCGCTGAGTTCGACGCCCGCCGAGCAGGACGCCCGCGCCGACCAGAGCGGCGCGGCTCCGACTGCGGCCGCCATGGCGTCGTCCTCCGCGATCTCGCCGAGCGCGACGGCGACGCCGAGCGCCGCCGCGCCGCGCGACAGGCCCATCGACTTCAGCGTATCGGTCGCGGCGGTTCCGCCGGCGGCGATCTGGGCGGCGGTCAGCAGCGGAACCTTGATCTGCGCGAAATGCACCGCGGCGGGGTCGGCCACGCCGGCGTCGGCCATGGCGGCGCGGACGCCTTCGGCGGCCAGCGCGATCTGGGCGGGGCGGCCGATCTCGTCAGGCGCGAGGTCGCGGGTGACGGTCCGGCCCAGCGCGAGGGCGTCGCCGGCTGCCGCCGCGTCCGCCGGCGCGGGCCGGGCGGCGAGCACGAGCATGTGGGGGCTGAGCGCGCCCTCGGTGCCGCCCGACATCACCATGGCGATCCGGTCGAGCGCGGCGGCGTCGAGCAGCGGCGCGAGCGCCGCCCGCAACGCCATGACCGCGAAGCCGCGCGAGAAGTCGTTCACGCAGCCGTTGCCCTCCGTCTTGCCGAGAATGGCGACGATGTGGGCGGGGTCGAGCGCGCCGCTCACGATCAGGGCCGTCAGAGCCGAGGCGTCGTCGGGCCCGGCCATGGGCAGGCGAAACGCCTGCGCCTCCCGTCTCAGCAGCATGGCGGCTCGGCGGCGAAGTGGGCGGCGAAGGCGGCGCGCAGCTCGGGCATCACGGCGCGCAGGTCTTCCGTCTGGCCGCGGCCGGCGCGCAGCGCGGCCAGCAGTTCGGCCTCGAACGCCGGCAAATCCACTCCGGTGACGCGGCCGTCCGCCACCACCTCCCTGCCTGCGACATGGAGGCTGCGGATATGGGCGGCGGTTCCCTTCGCCATCAGCACGTCCATGGCCGGGACGTCCTCGATCAGCTCGGCGGAGAGGGCGCGCCAGTCGAGCGTCAGCAGGTCGGCGGGCGCGCCGGGCGCCGAGCCCGCCGACGCGTCGCCCGTGATCGTGAAGCGGCCATGGGCCGTGGCCATCTCCAGCAGATCGATCTGGGAGAGCGCGGGGCGGTGGCCCCAGCCGCGATGCAGCAGCCAGTCGAGCCGCATCTCGCGCAGGGCGTCCTCGTCCTCGTCGAGCGCCATGCCGTCAAGCCCGATGGCCACGCGCAGGCCGCGCGAGACCATCTCGCCCACCTTCGCCACGCCGGAGGCGAGGCCCAGGTTGGAGCTCGCGTTCGTGACGACGGTTGCGCCGCGCTCGGCGAGCAGCTCCATCTCGTCGGGCCGCAGCCAGACGCCGTGCGCAAGCGACAGGCGCTCCGACAACAGCCCCAGCCTGTCGAGCCGGACGACGACGCCCTCGGGGTAATGCGCGTCGGCCCAGAGGCGCTGGGCCTGCGACTCCAGCAGGTGCATGTGGACGCGGCGGCCGGTGGCGGCGCTGCGTTCGGCGATGAGCGACAGCATCCGCTCCGAACACCATTGCGGGCCGGCCGGGCCGAACTGGACCGTGACGAGATCGCCCTCGATCTCCGCGGCGACGGCCTCGACCAGCGCGACATGCTCGTGTGCTGGCATCGGCGCGCGCATGAACCGTCGGCGCGCGACCTCGGCGGCGGCGGGCGAGAGGCGCGCGAGCATCGCGTCCTCGCGGTCGTAGACCAGCGGGTTCGCGTCCCGCATCGAAACGGCGAAGGCCATGCGCAGCCCGACGTCGCGCGCGGCCCGAGCGACAGCACGCGCCTCTGCGGCGTAGTCGCCGAGGCCCTGAACCCTGGTGTAGTGCGCCATCACCGCGCCAGCCCCGCCCCGCGCCGAGCGGCCGAAGGCGACGGCCGAGGCGAGGTGGGCGTCGACGGACGGGATCAGCGCGAGATAGGGCAGCCACGCCTCCAGCGCCGCCCCGACGCCGCCGCCCTGGCTCGCGCGGGTGACGCGGGCGTGGTCATGCGCGTTGGCGAAGGCCGGCAGGACGAGCGAGCCGGCCCCCGCGGGGGCCGGGGCGTGCGCGGCGATGCGGCCGCCCTCCAGCGTCAGGCGCACGTCGCTCAGGGCGGCGTCTCCGGCGCCAAGCAGGCGTTCGGCGTCGAGGGCGGTCATGGCGCGGGCTCCCTTGCGCGGCGCCTCAGGGGCGCCGGTCCTCCAGCGGCGGCAGGAACGCGGGGTCGAAGATCGTCTCCGCCGCCGGCGCGGACTCAAAGCCCTCGATCTCCTGGAGCACCGAGATCGTGCGCGCAAGGCGGGCCATGTCCACCGCGCCCACGCCCAGTTCGCGCGTCTCCGGCGAGTCGATCAGCCGGCTCAGCGCGAAGTCGAGCCGCTTGGTCTCCAGCGCCTCGTCCAGCAGCGGTTCCTCCGCCTTGACCGCGGCGGCCCCGATGGCGGGATCGGCGATGACCTCCATGACCGCGCGGTTGACGGCGCGGACGAGGCCCGCGACGGCCTCGGGATGTTCGTCGTAGAGCTTGCGCGACACCATGACCCCATTGGAGTAGATGTCGAGCCCGCTTTCGCCATAGCCGATGAAGCGGAAGTCCTTGTCGGGGTCGAGACCGAGGCCGATCAGGTTCAGGTAGCTGGTGACGTTGAACACGAGGCTGGCGTCGACGTTGCCGCGCAGCAGCATCTGCTCCTGGATGTTGGGCTGGACGTGGATGATCTCGACCGTGTCCATGTCGATGCCCGCCTTGCCTGCGAGCGCCGGAAAGAGCTTGGTCACGGCCGATCCCGGCGGCGCGCCGACCTTCAGGCCGTTGAGGTCCGACGCCTTCGACACGGGGCCGCCGGCCTTGGCGAGGATCGAGAAGGGCGGCTGATTGTAGATCTGGTAGACCATGACCGGCGCCTGGTCGGGGTTCGTGGCGGCGTTCTGCACGATGGCGTTCATGTCGCCGAAGCCCGCGTCGTAGGCGCCCGTCATGACGCGCGTGACGGTCGCCGCGGAGCCCTCGCCCTGGTCGATGGTGACGTCGAGGCCTTCCTCGGCGAAGTAGCCCTTGTCCCGCGCGAGGTAGAACCAGCCGTGCACGCCCTGGATCTTCCAGTCGGTCGTGAACTTGATCGCAAGGTTCTCGGCGGCGGCGGGGCCGCCGATGACGAGCGCTGACAGGGCGGCGGCAAGCAGATGTCTCATGGTCGGTCCCTTGCTGTTATCCGATGTTCAGATCGTCTTGCGCATCGCCCAGCCGACGACGCGCCGTTCGATCAGCGAAAAGATCACGTAGAGAGAGACCCCGAGCGCAGCTAGAACGAACAGCCCCGCAAAAACGAGCGGCACGTTGAACGAAGACGAGGCGATCATCATCATGTTGCCGACGCCGCGGTTGCTGGCGACCGTCTCGGCCACGACGCTGCCGACGAAGGCCAGCGTCACCGAAACCTTCAGCGAGGCGAAGAAATACGGCATCGCCCGCGGCAGGCCGACGTTCCAGAGGATGTCGAGCTTGGTGGCCTTCATCGACTTCATCACGTCCTCGAGCTCGGGCTCGACGGTGGCGATGCCTGTCGCGACGTTCACGACGATGGGGAAGATGCAGATGATCATCGCGGTGAGGATCGCCGGCACTGTGCCGGCCCCGAACCACAGCACGAAAATCGGCACGACGGCGACCTTGGGGATCGAGCTGACGCCCACGAGCAGCGGATAGGCGGTGTCGTAGGCGAGCCGCGACGAGCCGATCAGCACGCCGAGCGCCAGCCCGATCATCACCCCGAATGCGAAGCCGGTCAGCGTGGTGTAGAGGGTCTGCGCCGCATGGGGCCAGATGCCGTGGGCGTACTCGACCAGCGCGCCGACGATCTCGGTCGGGCGCGGCAGGATCAGCGAGGAGATGCCGAACACGAGGCACGCCAGCTCCCAGAAGGCGAAGACCCCGACGATGAGCGCGGCGGAGGCGAAGCGGCGGCGGAGGTCGGAACTCATCGCGCGCCCTCCCGGCTGTGCACGATCAGCCCGCGCAGGCGCTGGATGACGGCGGCGAAGTCCGGCTCGAAGGTCATGTCGATGGTTCTCGGGCGGGGGAAGTCGGCGGCGCGATCCTCCAGGATGCGCCCGGGCCGCGGGCTCATGACGCAGATGCGGTTGGCGAGATAGGCGGCCTCCCGCAGGTCGTGGGTCACGAGCAGGACGGTGACGGTGCGCTCCATCCACAGCTCCTGCAGCGTCCCCCACAGCTCCTCGCGGGTGAACTGGTCGAGCGCGCCGAAGGGCTCGTCGAGCAGCAGCAGGTCGGGGTCGTGCACCAGCGCGCGGCAGAGGTTGGCCCGCTGCATCATGCCGCCCGAAAGCTGCCAGGGCTGCTTGTCGGCGAAGTCGATGAGGCCGGTCTTCTCCAGCAGCGCTTCGGCGCGGTCGCGGAACTCGCCGCCGCGCTTCTTGCGCCACTGCGCCCGGAACGGCGGCACGATCTTGAGCGGCAGCATGACGTTGTCGCGGATCGTCATCCAAGGCAGCAGCGTGGAGGACTGGAACGCCATCCCCACCCGCACCGGCTTGGCGCCCAGTTCGCGCCCGCCGAAGTAGATGTCGCCGGCCGAAGGCTTCAGCAGTTCGGCGGCGAGCTTGAGGATCGTGGACTTGCCGCAGCCCGAGGGGCCGACGAGGGCCACGAAGTCGCCCTCCGGCACGCTGAGCGAGGTCGGCGTCAGCGCCTCGGTCGCCTCGGCGCCGGCGCCATAGGTGACGGCGACGCGGTCGAAGCGGATCAGCGGCTCGGCGCTCGCGGGCTTCAACGTCTTGTCGAGCATCACCGGCTTCCTCCCGCCAGCAGCGCCTTCAGCGACTGGTCGGCGTTGCGCGGCTCGGGCGCGGGCATGCGCTGGACGTCGGTCACCTGCCTGCCCCATCCCGCGACGCCGTCGACGAGCGCGCGGTCGCGCTGCACGAAGCGGCCGCGCACGAGGGTGTGGACCGGCGCGCCGACGGTCTCCACGCCCTCGAAGGGCGTGACCTTGCCGCGGGAGTGCAGGCGCTCGGCGGCTACGGTCTCGCGTCGGGCGAGGTCGACGACGGCGATGTCGGCGTGCGCGCCGGGGGCGATGCGGCCCTTCATCGGCCAGAGGCCGAAGGCGCGGGCCGGCTTCACCGCGCTGGCGCCGACATACGCCTCAAGCGACAGCCGGCCCTGGTGGACGGCCGTGAGCATCAGAGGCATCTGCGTCTCGACGCCGGGGAAGCCGCAATCCGCGTCCCAGATCCGGGCCTTGCGCTTCTCTTCCGGGGTATGCGGCGC
Source organism: uncultured Rhodobacterales bacterium (assembly GCA_964352995.1). Taxonomy (GTDB): domain Bacteria; phylum Pseudomonadota; class Alphaproteobacteria; order Rhodobacterales; family Rhodobacteraceae; genus Rubrimonas. Next base: position 1,906 of record CAYGUQ010000070.1, on the reverse strand, counting down.
GTGGTCGGTCGCGATCATGTCGACGACGCCCGTGCGCAGGGCCTCCCAGATCGCCGCCGAATCCTTCGCCTCCCGCACCGGCGGATTGACGCGGATAACCGAGCCGAGGCGGGCGTAGTCCCGGCTGTCGAGCATCAGGTAGCAGGGGCAGGTCTCGCCGGTGACGTCGACGCCGCGCCGCTTGGCGTCGGCCAGCGGGACAAGTTCGCCCGCCGAGGAGATGTGCAGCACGTGGATGCGGGCGCCGGTCCACTCCGCCAGCGCCGCTGCGCGGCCGACGGCCTCGATCGCGACGATCTCGGGGCGGGCGCCGATATGGGCGAGAGGGTGGTCGATCCCCGCCGCCTCCAGCCGCGCCTGCCGCCACGCCATGATCGAGGCGGTCTCGGCGTGCAGCGAGACGCGCAGGCCGAGAGCGGCGGCGACCTCGAACCCCTCCAGCATCGCGCCGGTCGAGGGCGAGGGCAGGTTGCCGAAAGTGTTGCCCATGAAGCACTTGAAGGCGTTGGCGCCGGCCTCGGCGAGGGCCTCCAGCTCGGCGACGTTGTCCTCCGCCATCAGGCCGTAGAGCCCGAAATCGACGCAGGCTTTCTCGGCGCAGGCCTGCTTGCGGCGGAGCTCGGCGACGTCGCGGGTGGGCGGATGCGTGTTGGGCATCTCGAAGACGGTGGTGACGCCGCCCATGGCCGCGGCCTCGGTCCCCGTCCGCCAGTCCTCCTTGTGGGTGTAGCCCGGCTCGCGGAAATGGACGTGGACGTCGATGGCGCCGGGCAGCAGGTGCAGCCCCGAGACGTCGACCGTCTCGCGCGCCGGCGGCAGCGCGTCGCCGAGGCCCACGGCGACCACCAGCCCGTCGCGGATCGCGACGTCGGCGCGGGTGCGGCTGCGGTCGTCGACGACGACGCCGCCCGCAAGGATCAGATCGGCGGTCACAGCGCGGCCCATCCGCCGTCGACGGGCAGGTCGGCCCCGGTGATCTGGCGCGCGCGGGGGCTGGCGAGGAACACGCAGGCGTCGGCGACGTCGCGGTCGGTGGAGATGCGCCTCAGCGCGTAGTCGGCGGCATGGCGCTCGGCGGCCTCCGCCTCGGTGATGCCGAGCCGGCGCGCCATCTCCGGCGCGACCTTCTCGCGAAAGCGCGGGCCGTCCACCATGCCGGGCGCGACCGTGTTGACGGCGATCCCGTGCGCGCCGAGCTCCAGCGCGAAGCTCTTGGTCACGCCGCGCAGGCCCCATTTGCTGCTGCTGTAGGCGAGCCGCCCGGCGCGGCCGCGCATCCCGAAAGTGCCGCCGACATTGACGATGCGGCCCGCCCCCTGCGCCATCATCACCGGCGCGACGGCGCGGATCATGTTGAACGGGCCGCGCATGTTGAGCAGGACGATCTCGTCGAACTCGTCCTGGGTGGTCTCGACCCCGGTCTTGCCGATGGGCCCCGCGCCGCCGGCGACGTTCACCAGCGCGTCGATCCGCCCGAAGCGGGCCGTGATCGCCTCGACGGCGGCGAAGCAGGTCGCGCCGTCGGTGAGGTCGCAGGCGAAGGTGGCGGCCTCGGCGCCCAGCGCGCGCGCCTCCGCCTCGACCGTCGCGCAGGCGACGGTGTCGCGCGCCGCGAGCGCGAGGCGCGCGCCCTCCTCTGCGAAGGCGCGCGTCACGGCGGCGCCCATGCCCTTGGCGGGGCCGGTGATGACGACCACGGCGCCGGTCAGTCCCATGTCCATGCTGCGATATCCCGTTGCGCCGGGCGCGCCCGGCCGTGCGCGCCCCTTTCGGGGCGCGGTCGCGACTTTGCCGGTCGGCGCGTTCAGCCGAGCGAGGTGATGCGGTCGGCCTTGGGCGGCAGGAACGCGTCGGTGAACACCTCGTCGATGGAGGGCGTGCGGCTGAGGCCGTTGGCCTTCACGAC